>JANLTF010000492.1:0-8706 GCA_031362825.1 Acidobacteriota bacterium
CGTTTGTCCTGAGGACCTGGCCGGTTATGTTGATGTTGTGCTTCGACAAACGCGAGTTTATTTGGCCGAGGACGCCCGGGATGTTTCGGTGAATATGCAGGATGCGGTGCGTGCCGGCCTGAGGCGAAAGGCTCATTGGCGGAACTGTGTGCGAGCCTTGTGAATCGCCGTATTCGAGATATTTGATGAGCTTTGCGGTCACGTCGAGGCCGATGTTCGCTTGGGCTTCTTCGGTCGAACCTCCGACGTGCGGCGTTAGGATTACGTTCGGCAAATTCTGGAGAACTGACGTGAATGCGTCGCCATTCTTTTCCGGTTCCTCCGGGAAAACATCAACTGCTGCACCGGCGAGTTTGCCTGAATCCAAGGCTTTCTTAAGTGCGTCGAGATCGACCACGTCACCGCGGCTGTGGTTGATCAATATGCTGCCTTTTCGCATCGATTTGAGCGTATCGGCGTTGATCATGTTCCGTGTCGTTTCGTCAGAAGGAACGTGGAGAGTGACTATGTTGGAAAGTTTTAATAGCTCTTTCAGTTCGCGGACCGAGCGGGCATTGCCGAGCGGAAGTTTGGTTGCGATGTCGTAGTAGATCACATGAAGACCCATCGCCTCGGCCATGTTCGATACCTGTGAACCGATATTTCCGTACCCGATGATCCCGAGCGTCTTGCCGCGAAGCTCAAAGCTGCCTTTCGATTCCTTCAGCCATTCACCGCGATGTGCCGCCGCGTTCTTGTCCGAGATCTTACGGATCAGCATCACGCAAAGCCCGATAACTAGCTCCGCCACACTTCGTGTATTAGCATGAGGCGCGTTAAAGACGGCCACGCCTTTTTCCGTTGCGGCTTTGAGATCGACCTGATTGACGCCGATGCAAAAACAACCGATCGCCACCAATTTGTCCGCCGACGCGATGACCTTGTCGGTGATGTGCGTTTTCGAACGGATCCCGATCAAATGCACACCTTTGACCGCCGCAATGAGTTGAGCCTCGCTCAAAGCGCCATTCATCCGCTCGATCTCCAAGTAGCCGCTCGCATTCATCTCAGCCACCGCCGAGTCAGAAATATTCTCGAGCAAAAGGATCTTGATCTTGTTACGCGGATACGAAGTGCTTGTGTTCGTCATAAAAATGCGATTATACCGAATATTGACAAAAATAACTTCCGGCGCAGTTAGGGTTTACGCACAAGTGTGAAAAAATTCACAATGGTTAGCCTAAGCTGACATGGCGAAGTTCCCGTGCTTAAAGAAATTGCTCAGTAAAACGACATATTTTGGTCGTCTAATAATTGTTTTTTGGCCTTGAAGCTGTGGTGAGAGAATTGCACTGGTTCTCAATAGAGGTCGATTTGTTTAGGACCTCATAGAATTCAGTGGCTCTATATTGAGCAGGAGGATAAAAAATGAAAAGCGCACTATTTACGATCGCGCTGGCAATTATGATGATGGGTGTTGTATCGGGTCAATCACTGGCAGTTCAGTCGAAGGCACCGATCGGTTCAGAAAAAGACATCTTCACCGCAATTGCTCCGGGCGTCAGCATGACCGGAGTGCAAAGCACAGTCGGCACGTACGACCAATTGAACGATACATGCTGGGGAAATACATTTGTACTTCGAGGCAGCGGCGAGTGGTTCGCCGTTCAACTAACGATATCGATGGACTATACTCAGGCCTTGCCTAATCCGGACGTTGGCAACGCGATCGTGTTGGGCACCTGGTCGATGGTGGTTTATGAGGATAATCAATACTCCACCACCTACTACGGCGACGTCCCCCGGGGAAATATTAATTGGTACCTGAGCCCCAAAACCGGAGAGATCTTCAAACGAAACACCGAAGCCAACCTGAGAGTTTTGGGGACGGTTGATGGTCCGATCTGGACGAAAATGCCAGTGATGCGGCTGAGCGCGGACACCCGTCTGGACGGAAATATCGCATTTACGACTGCAGTATTCTTGCCTGATCGGTAATTTTTGGCACCGGCAAAGAAAAGAGGCGGGCGTTCACATCCCGCCCGCCTCTTTCTTGGCTCCCAAAGTATTACATATGTATCGTCAGATCATGCACACCTTCGGCGGCTTCCATTACGGCTTCGGAGACGGTCGGGTGGGCGTGGATGATGCGGCCTAGTTCGTCGGCGGTGGACTCGAGGGCCATGGCGACGCAGGCCTCGGCGAGGAGCTCGGTGGCGTGCGGGCCGATGATGTGGACGCCGAGGACCTCGTCGTATTTTTTCTCGGAGACGATCTTGACGAAGCCGTCGGTCTCACCGAGGATGCGGGCCTTGCCTGAGGCTGAGAACGGGAATTTACCGACCTTTACGTCGTAACCGGCGGCCTTGGCTTTCTCTTCGGTGAAACCGACGCTGGCGACTTCGGGGTCGCAGTAGGTGCAGTTCGGGACGAGATTTTGTTTGATCGGCTCGACCTTCTTACCTACAATTTTTTCGACGACAAGAATGCCTTCTTTCGAGGCGAGGTGAGCGAGCCAGGCGGTATCGATCACATCGCCGATGGCGAAGACGTTCGGTTCGTCAGTTTCGCAGTATTCGTTGACCTTGATGGTGCCGCGGGGGTTGACGACGACCTTGGTATTCTCGAGGCCGATGCCTTCGATGGATGGCATACGGCCGACGGCGACGAGGAGCATTTCGGCTTCGAACGTCACGTCCGCACCTTTTGAATTTTTTCCTGAAACCTTAACGCCTTTCTTGTCCTTGGTCAGTTTGTCGAGTTTGATGCCGGTCTCACATTTGATGCCGGATTTTTTGAAGCTGCGAGCGAGTTCTTTGGAAACATCCGCGTCCTCGATCGGCACGATGCGGTCCATCAGTTCGACGACGGTCGTGTCGCAGCCAAAGCGTTGGTAAACACTCGCGAATTCCACGCCCACCGCTCCTGAGCCCATGACGATCATCGACTTTGGCACGTGGTTCAGCTCAAGGATGTGATCGGAATTGAGGACCTGCTTGCCGTCTGTTTCGAAGCCCGGGATCGGCCGCACGACTGAGCCGGTAGCAATAATGATGTTCTTGGTCTCGATGGTTTGGGTCTTGCCGTCGGCGAGAGCGACCTCGACCTTGCCTTTGCCGACGATCTTGCCAAAGCCATTGAATATCGTGGCCTTGTTCTTTTTCATCAAGTACGTGACGCCCGCGGAATTCTTCGCGACGACGTCCGATTTGTACTTCTGAACGCCTGCCCAATCAAACGAGAGCCCTTCGACCTTGAGGCCGTAGTTCTCGAAATGCGACGCTTTTTCATAAAGATGTGCCGCGTTGAGCAAGGCTTTGGTCGGAATACAGCCCCGCAAACCGCACGTGCCGCCAAGCCGAGCGTCCTTTTCCTTCTCAATAATTGCGACCTTAAGCCCAAGCTGCCCCGCACGAACCGCCGCCACGTAGCCGCCAGGTCCTGATCCGATAATTGTTACATCAAATTGTTCTGCCACAAGTTTTGTCCTCTAAACGTGAATATCAAATAAAGATTAGATTATAGCGAGTAGGCGTCGAACAAACAAAAACGCGGCGGGATTGCTTGCCCACCGCGTTAGTTGAGACCTACTGGTTTTCGTTTATTTCGGCATTTCGAAAATGCTCGAATAATCCTTCATCAATGCCTGAAATTTCTCGACGGCACCGTCGCTCTGGGCCATTTTCATTGCATTCTTCGTTGACACGTCCATCAAGGTCTTCATATTGCTGGAGACGCTGTCCTCGAGTTTCTTCTTAACATCGGCGCTGACCTGCATACCTACGGCGTCCTTGATCGCATCCCATTTGGCCTTGAGGCCGGCCTTTTTGCCATCAAACGCTTTTTGAGCGGCGGCGATGCCTTCGGCCGAAGGGTCAGCATCGATCTTCGACGTCATTTCTTTTGTAACGGACTCGAATTCGGTGATGAACGCATTGATCTCAGCGTCTTTGCTGCATCCGGACAGGCTCAGGCAGAGCATTGCCATAAGAAATAGGGTTACTTTTTTCATTTTTTTATTCTCCAAGTGTAATAATCTAGCTTCTTACGAAAACTGTATCTTTCGAACGAGTTGTTTTAGGAAATCTGCAAAATATTACAGGAAAACTATGATCCATTCAAGTGAATTCTTAGAAATTGTCGACGATGCCAAAAGCCGCGTGCGAGAAGTAACCGTAGCTGAGGCGCTGGAACGAAACAAAGAAGGTGCCGTTATCATCGATGTTCGCGAGGACAACGAGTTTGAGCTGCAGCACGCCGCGGGAGCAAGACACATGGGCCGCGGCATCATCGACCGCGATATTGTGCAGACTTTTCCTGCCAAATCGACGGAACTGATCTTATATTGCGGCGGCGGTTTTCGTTCGGCATTGGCCGCCGATATGATCCAAAAAATGGGCTACACGAATGTTTGGTCGATGGCCGGCGGCTGGGCAGCCTGGCAAGAAGCCGGGGCTCCTACCGAAATGGAGGTACCGTTTTAGTATGAAAATCAATATCGAAGAGCGCAGGGCACGTGTGCGAGAGATTCAGGAAGAGTTTGCTGCACGTGGCGACTCAATGGGTTGGTTTGACGCGCTGTATCAAGAAGCGGCCGGCGAAAACGAGGTCATTCCTTGGGCTGACCTCGAACCGAATACCTATTTTCGAAAATGGGCAGAATCGAATGGACTCGCAGGCGAAGGCCGCGCGGCTCTCGTCGTTGGCTGCGGCCTTGGCGATGATGCTCGATATTTGCACGATCTTGGCTTTAAGGTGACCGCTTTTGACATTTCACCGACGGCGATCGAATGGGCGAGACGGCTTCATGGTAATCAAGATATTCGATTCGAAGTTGCCGATCTTTTTGCTGTTCCAGTAGAATGGCGAAACGGGCAGGCTGGCAGCCTGCGTTCTGGCGGATTCGACTTTGTGCTTGAGATCTACACGATCCAACCTTTGCCTCTTAAGATGCGGCCGCAGGTGGTTGATGCGATCGCGGCGTTTGTTAAGGATGGCGGCCGAATTGTGGTAGTTACAAGAGGCCGTGAAGACGATGTCGAACCCGATGAAATGCCATGGCCGATGTCCCGCCGCGACCTCAGCAGTTTCGAACACAACGGCCTCGTTCAAACTGATTTCGTCATTATGCCCGGCGAGGAAGGCGAGCCGCCGCGTTTTGTTGTCGAATATCATCGTGCGGCCAACTCTGACTAGCTGAACATCGAGCTTCGGTCCGCGAATTTTGCCTTTAGGCTACCGCAGACAACGTCGCACAATTCAAAAACGGTCTCGTCAGCGATTCGGTAAAAGACGGTGTTTCCGTCCTGGCGTTTTGCGACGAGGCCTTCGTCCTGAAGCATCTTTAGGTGTTTGCTGACGTTCGGTTGTGTCGAATTCACGCCATTCGTGACCGCCGTCACACTCGCCTCGCCGTTCTCAAGATACTGTAAAATGTGCAGGCGGAGCGGCTCGGAGAGCACCTTAAACCTCGCCGCGACAACACTTACTGCCTCTATAGACATTTTTTGATGTTTTTGCTTTTTCATACTTGCCAGTATAACGATATAGTGATATGCTCATACTCAGATCGAGTATATTACTTAGGAGAACAAAATACAAGAATGACGATTAAACGAGCAACAGTACATGAAATGAACGAACTCTTGGACGGCGGCGGAGAATGCCAGGTGATCGACGTCCGTGAGTTTTCGGAGTTCAACAGCGAGCGGATCGCAGACGCGCAATTTATGCCGCTTTCTAATTTCGAAAAACACGCAGACGAGATCGACCACACAAAACCGGTGTACCTAATGTGCCGTTCCGGAAATCGTGCAAAGAACGCTGCTGAAAAATTGGCGAGCAAGGGTTTCACGGACATTCACGTGATCGAGGGCGGAATGGTCGCCTGGGCCGGAGCAAACTTGCCGGTCGTTAAGGGCGAATCAAAGGTATGGTCACTCGAACGGCAGGTGCGGTTCGCTGCGGGAATGTTCGTACTGACAGGAGTCGTTCTAAGCGTTTTTGTTAGCCCGTATCTGCTTTTGATCTCCGCCTTTGTCGGTGCGGGATTGATGTTTTCGGCCGCTACCGACACATGCGCGATGGGTATGGTGCTGGTGAGAATGCCATGGAACAAGGCCCCGGTGACCTGCGAACCCGCGAAATAAGGATCAGGATGTCGATATTATTTATCATTGGTTTGATCCTTAGTGCCGTCATCGGCCTGTCGCTTGGGCTGATCGGCGGCGGCGGATCGATACTTACGGTTCCGATCCTGGTCTATTTTCTTGGGGTCGGACCCCATGAGGCAGTCGGGATGTCGTTAGCGGTTGTCGGGGCGACGAGTATTTTGGGCGCGTACATGCATTGGCGGCGAGGGAATGTCGATATTTCGTCCGGGCTATTGTTTGGTATAGCCGGCATAGTGGGAGCCCTGCTGGGTTCGCCACTTACTAAGTTAGTCTCACCGCAAGCTCTTTTACTGATATTTGGCCTTTTGATGCTCGTGGTTGCCGTTTCCATGATGTGGCGGCGTAATCACTCGACCGACGAGCCACCGCACAAACCGCACCCCGTGCAAGGAGTTCTTGCGGGATTGGGTGTCGGAGTACTGACAGGCTTTCTCGGAGTAGGCGGCGGATTCTTGATAGTGCCGGCATTGGTTTTCTTTGGCGGGCTTTCGATGAAGAAGGCGATCGGCACTTCGCTCTTCGTCATATTTTTGAACTGTGCCGCCGGCCTTGTCGGCCATATGAGTCAGAACGTTTTCGATTGGCAATTGACTGGCATCGTCATGGCATTGGCCATTGGTGGAGCGGTTGTCGGAACTATGCTGTCGCATCGCATTGCGGCACAACGTTTGCAAAGCATGTTTGCGGTTCTCGTTTTAGGGCTCGCAGCGTTCCTCGTGGTGAAAAACTACGCGGTTATTATTTAAATTGGTAAAATACACACACTTATTATGAGAACTAAGATCATGCAATTCAAGCAATTTTATTTAGGATGTCTTTCGCACGCTTCGTATTATTTGGGGTCTGAAGGCGAGGCGGCGATCGTTGATCCGCAGCGTGACGTTCAGCAATATATCGATGAGGCAAATGCCAATGGCCAAAAGATCAAGTACGTGATCGAGACACACTCGCACGCCGACTTTGTCAGTGGCCACATCGAGCTGGCGGCGAAAACCGGTGCCGAGATCATTTACGGCGAGCGGGCGAATACGCTGTTTCCGACGCACAAGGTGAAAGACGGGGATGAACTTTTCGTCGGTGATATCAAGCTCCGATTTCTTGAAACGCCGGGCCACACCCCCGAAGGCATAACTATCGTGGCTGAGAACACCGCCGACCGCGACGAGCCGTTAAAAATGTTCACTGGCGACACGCTCTTTATCGGTGACGTCGGACGGCCTGACCTTGTAGGCTCAAAGGGCTTTACTGCCGTAGAGATGGGATCAATGCTATATGATTCGCTGCACAACAGTATTCTTGGCTATCCGGACGAGACCGAGGTCTATCCGGCTCACGGAGCGGGGAGTTTGTGCGGGAAATCGCTTTCGAAAGAGACATGGTCGACGCTTGGCAACCAGCGGCAGTTCAATTACGCTCTGCAGCCGATGAGCAAGGAAGAATTCGTGAAGATCGTAGCTGCGGACCAGCCTGAGGTTCCGATGTACTTTCCGCGAAGTGCCGCAAAGAACCTCGAAGGTTCGGCCCCTATGACCGAGATCGCGAAGCCGCGCGAACTTTCGACGGATGAACTCTTGACGTTCGAGGGAGTTGTGATCGATGTGCGGCAGATTAACGAATACGGTGCAGGGCACGTTCCAAACTCGATAAATATTGGGCTCGGCGGCCAGTTCGCATCGTGGGCCGGGACGCTGATACCGATCGGAGCGACCATTGCAGTCGTTGCGGAAACCCAGACTCAGGTTGACGAGACCGTGACGAGGCTTGCCCGCGTTGGGCATGAAACTGTCACTGGGTATATCTTGATCGGCAATTACATTGGTCCGAAGAAGGCAGTTGAGCAGGTAACGGTCAGCGATGTGAACCACCTAACAAAAACGGAAGGCTCATTGCAGTTCGTTGACGTGCGGCGTGTTGCCGAACATAATGCCGGACACGCGGTTCGGACAATAAATATTCCGCTGGACAAATTAGCTGACGATTTCGTTAACCTTGATCCGTCGGCACCGACGTACGTCATTTGTCAGGGCGGCTACCGGTCGAGCATCGGAACAAGCATTTTGGAAAATGCCGGCTTTACGGAGCTATACAACGTAACCGGCGGAACGGCCGCGTGGATCAATGCCGGCCTTGAAACTGAGGCGTCGGTAGCGGCGTGTGCGGTAACAAAGTAGGAGTAGAACGATGAAATTTGCATTACTTTTAACATTCGCGATCTTCTCATTCGCGGGCTGCCAGAAGGCGGCAACAAAAAACACGGATTCCGGCGTGCCAAATATTGCTTCGGACATAAAGGAAGTGTCTCCGGCAGAAGCTCAGACCGCAGTTTCTAAGGCATATTCTCAATTCATAGACGTTCGCACACCTGAAGAATACACCGGCGGACATGCTGCTCGTGCGGTCAACATTCCGCTAGATACGCTAGCAACCAAACTCGATACGCTTGAAAAGAATGAACCGGTTTATGTGATATGCCAAACCGGTAATCGCTCAAAAAAGGCCGCAGGAATTCTGAAAGAGGCGGGTTTTAACAACGTCCTTAATGTTACGGGCGGAA
>JANLTF010000533.1:0-11279 GCA_031362825.1 Acidobacteriota bacterium
ACACGACCCTCATGCCGTTCGCGAGGGAGCGTTCCTTGATGTCCATCGGAGCGACCCTGACTTGAGCGATGCTAGTCAACGTCAGTGCCAATATTGCTAAAGTAACGGGAACAAGAGTTTTTCGCATAGGTTTTCCTGATCTTCGATTTTCGTCTAATACGCAACGATCACAAGTAATGTTTTTGTTTCACTACCGAGGAAACCGAGGTCACAGAGTATTAGTATAGGTCTTCTCTGAGCCCTCCATCTTCTCTGTGGCGGATCTTCCTAATTATAGTCGTAAAATCCCTTTCCGCTCTTGCGTCCGAGCCAGCCGGCGTCAACGTACTGCTTAAGTAGCGGGGACGGACGATACTTCGGATCTCCGATGCCTTCATGAAGGACATTTAGTATTGCGAGGCACACATCGAGGCCGATAAAGTCTGCGAGAGTGAGCGGACCCATCGGGTGATTCATTCCGAGTTTCATGATCTCGTCGATCGATTCTTTTGTAGCAACGCCTTCGTGGAGGGCAAAGATCGCTTCGTTTACCATCGGCATCAGGACGCGGTTTGAGACGAAACCGGCTGAATCGTTGCACTCGACCGGCACCTTGCCTAGTTGCTCAGAAAGAGCTTTGACTTTTGCATAAGTCTCATCGCTAGTTGCAATTCCGCGGATGACCTCAACCAGTTTCATCAAGGGCACCGGATTAAAAAAATGCATCCCGATCACTTTGTCAGGACGTTTCGTGGTCGCGGCGATCTTTGTGATTGAGATCGACGAGGTGTTTGACGAAAGGATAGCATCGGGCGATGTGATCGTATCTAATTTCTCAAATATTTGCTTCTTGATCTCAAAATTTTCCGATGCAGCCTCGACAACCAGAGTGCAGTCTTTCACTTCGTCAAGACTGGTGGTTGTTGTTATGCGACCGAGAACCTCCCCCTTCTGCTTCTCAGTCATCGTTTCTTTCTTAACAAAACGATCGAGACTCTTGCTAATATTCGCAATACCTCGTTCAACAAACTCCTCCGAAACGTCGCACATCACTACATTAAATCCGGCACCTGCCGCTGTCTGCGCAATGCCGTTACCCATTGTGCCGGCCCCAATTATTCCAATAAGTTCACTCATATTTGTTGATATTATTACTTAACCTACTAAACAAATAGAATAAACCACGGCCTCATATCAAAACAAACGGGCAACAAGACTTACGCGTCTCGCTGCCCGTTAGTCAAAGAAGAATCAACACTTGGCTACTGCCAACTATTCGGAGGTGGTGGTGGCGAATTCTCAAATGTCGGCTGCTGTTTTTGGAACATCGGCTGCTGCTGTGCTCCGCCTAGGTAGAAGCGCTTTCCTTCTTCGCCGAACAAAAACCAGAGGCCGTAAACCCCGGCGGCCGTTCCGAGCGGAAAGGAAAGACACGAAACGATCGCACCGATAATCCCAAATGTGCGGGCGTTCGCCTTCTCTTTATACATCTTGTAACCGCCAAGTATCTGCGAACCCGCAAACAGAATTGTGAAGATGGCAAGAAATACGACCATCAGAACAAAAACGATGCCGACGAACCGTTCTTCGCCTCGTCCGCCGCCCATTATCGCGGCGCCGATTATGCCGTAAACGATGCAAAGGATCAGCATCACGAGAGCCTGCATGCCGCCATGAGCCATCAAGAAAATGCCAACCAGCCTGTTGTGTTCATTTGGTGCCATAGTTTTACCTCGACCGAAGTCTCAAACAACAAAATAAACGCTAGAGGCGACGCGAATGTTGCAATAATCGATCAATCGCGTTCGACGGCCATCGCCACCGAGTTGCCCCCGCCCAAACAAAGGGCCGCGATACCGCGTTTTGCACCGCGTCGCTTCATCTCATAAAGCAAGGTAGCCAATACTCGTCCGCCGGAATTGCCGATAGCATGGCCGAGGGCGACCGCACCGCCATTGACGTTTACCTTTTCCATATCAAGGCCCAGTTCCTGCATGACTCCGAGGGCCTGGACTGAAAATGCTTCATTGAGTTCAAACAAATCGACGCTGTCCATCGACCAGCCAGCCTTTGCCAGCACATTCTGCACGCCCTTGACCGGTGCCATCATGATCAGCTTCGGCTCAATTCCCGACGAAGCCCACGCGACGACACGCCCAAGCGGTTGAATACCGAGAGCGGCCGCATTCTCGGCAGACGTAACAACTAACGCTGACGCACCGTCATTCACGCCCGGAGCATTGCCCGCCGTCACCGTTCCGCCGTCCTTTTTGAAAGCCGGACGGAGTTTCGCAAGGCTTTCGACAGTCGTCTCAGGCCGAACAGGCTCATCATAATCGAGAACGATCGGATCTCCCTTCTTTTGCGGTATCTCGATCGAAACCATCTCGTCCTTAAATCGACCGGCTTGCTGCGCTTCGTGGGCCTTACGGTGCGAATTGAATGCAAAAACATCCTGTGTTTCACGCGTGATCTGATATTTCTCGGCAATGACTTCGCCGGTGTTTCCCATGTGCCAATTCTCAAACGGACACCACAGACCGTCATGGATCATCAGATCGGTCACCGTCTGATTTCCCATTTTATAACCGTCACGGGCACCCGGCAGAGCGTAAGGGATATTCGACATCGATTCCATCCCGCCCGCGACAACATACTCGGCATCACCAAGCGCAACCGCCTGCGATGCCAAAGCGACAGCCCTCAGTCCCGACCCGCAGACCATATTTATCGTCAAAGCCGAAACCTCGGGCGGCAGATCAGCCTTCAAAGCCGCCTGCCTCGCCGGAGCCTGTCCCTGCCCAGCCGCGACAACGCAGCCCATGATCACCTCATCCACCTGGTCGCCCGTTATACCTGCACGCTTTACCGCTTCCCTGATCGCTATCGCCCCAAGTTCCGGGGCCGAAAAGCCCCTGAGGGCTCCCTGAAATCTTCCCGTCGGCGTTCGCGCCGCACTGACTATTACCGCTTGTTTATTATTTGTCATTATTATTCTCGTCTATTCAATGGATCTCGAAAATACGGCCGAGCTGAGTTCAAAATTTTCAGCAAACCGACCCTTCCATCTTATGACGAATGGGTGGCGGGTTCAAATAGCATGCACCTCACCAAAGATTTCGTGGTTTGCACTTGTTTTTGGACAGCGTTTCGTTTAGTTTTTCTCAATAACTCCATTTCTTTTTCATCGCCGTCAAAAAGGCCGAGGTGTATAAAATGCGAAACCGTCGTCTGCTCAGTTCTGGAATTTGTGCTGCCATTGTAGCGATCTTTTTATTCGTTGGTGTCGCTTCGGTGGCGGCGCAGACGGCGGTTTCGCCGCCGAAGAAGGACGACCCGCTCAAGAATCTGCAATACCGGCTGGTAGGGCCATATCGCGGTGGGCGTTCGGGTGCCGTCGAGGGGATCGAAAGCCAGCCCAATGTTTACTTTTTTGGCGCGACCGGCGGCGGTGTTTGGAAGACGGTCGACGGCGGAGCAAATTGGATCAATATTTCGGACGGTTATTTTAAGACCGGCTCGGTCGGTGCGATCGATGTTGCCGATTCGGACCAGAACACTATTTATGTTGGCATGGGCGAGCAGACGCTTCGTGGTAATGTTTCGAGCGGCGATGGCGTATATAAGTCCGTTGATGGAGGGAAAACGTGGAAGCACCTTGGCCTTGGTGACACTCAGCAGATCTCTCGAGTTCGCGTACATCCTAAAGACCCCAATACCGTTTATGTTTCCGCGATCGGTCACCTCTGGGGAAGCAATGCCGAACGCGGCATCTTTCGTACCAAAGACGGCGGTAAAACGTGGGAAAAGATCCTATTTCGCAACGCCGAAACCGGCGCCAGCGATCTCATTCTCGATCCGACCAACCCAAACACCCTCTACGCCGCATTCTGGCAGATGAGCCGCAAACCGTATCGTATGGATAGCGGCGGCGATGGAGGCGGCCTGTTCAAATCGATCGACGGCGGCGACACGTGGACTGAGATAACGAGGAATCGCGGCCTTCCGGCCGGTGTGGTTGGGAAGATCAACGTCACGATTTCCGCCGTCAACTCCAACCGGCTTTGGGCGATGATCGAAAACAAGGACGGCGGGCTTTTTCGGTCGGACGATGCCGGTGAAACGTGGCAGCGTGTCAGCGACAATGCCAATATTCGCCAGCGTCCATGGTATTTCAATCGTGTCTACGCCGATCCGCAGAATGAGAACACGGTCTATGTCCTTAATGTGCAATTCCACCGCTCGATCGATGGCGGACGGACGTTTACGACGATCAGCGGTTCGCATTCTGACCACCACGACTTGTGGATCAATCCGACCGATTCTTCAAAGATGGTCAACGGAAACGACGGCGGCGGCACCGTTTCGCTAAATAACGGAGCGAGTTGGAGCGAAGAAGATCAGCCCACGGCCCAATTCTATCGCGTTATCACCGACAACGACTTTCCGTACAACATTTATGGGGCGCAACAGGATAATTCGACCGTCCGCATTGCATCGCGTTCCGATGGTTTCGCGATCACCGAAAGCGATTGGTTTGCGGTTGGTGGAGGCGAATCAGGATGGATAGCTCCTCATCCTGAAGACTCCGATATCGTGTTTGCCGGTAGCTATGACGGCCTCTTGACGAGATATAGCCGAAAGACCGGACAGGAACGCAACATCGATGTCTATCCCGACAATCCGATGGGTTCGGGTGCCGAGGGAATGAAATATCGCTTCCAATGGAATTTCCCTATCCTGTTTTCGCCGCATAAAACGGACGGTAAATACCCGCTATACACTGCGGCAAATCTCTTGTTTCGCTCACTCGACGAAGGGCAGTCGTGGAAGGCGATCTCGCCCGACCTGACTCGCAACGATAAGTCGAAGCAAAAGTCATCCGGCGGGCCGATCTCGCAAGATAATACTAGTATCGAATATTACAATACGATCTTTACCGTCGACGAATCCTCGGTAAAACAGGGTGTCATCTGGACCGGTAGCGATGACGGCCTTGTACAATTGACACAAGACAACGGGGCAACCTGGACGAATGTAACGCCAAAGGACCTGCCCGAATGGATCCAGATCAACCAGATCAAGGCGTCTCCAGTCGAGGCCGGAACCGCATATTTTGCGGCCACCAACTACAAAAACGATGACCTGAAACCGTACCTCTACAAAACAAACGACTTTGGCAAAACATGGAAAAAGATCGTTAACGGTATTCCCGCCGATCATTTCACTCGTGTGGTGATCGAGGACCCGAATAGGACCGGTTTTCTTTATGCCGGAACGGAACGCGGCATCTACTATTCTGCGAATGGCGGCGATAGCTGGCAGAGTGCTCAATTGAATCTGCCGATCGTACCGATCACCGATCTGACGGTTCAAAAACGGCAGATGGACCTTGTAGTTGCGACACAGGGCCGCTCGTTTTATGTTCTCGACAATTTGCCGGTGCTTTATCAGCTAGCCGACGCGCAGAAGGCGGAAACTTTCCTGTTTAAGCCGGAAGACGCATATCGAACAGCGGGCGGAGGCGGTGGATTCTTACCGCCAACCGCGACCGTCGGACGAAATCCAGCGAGCGGTGCGGTGGTAAATTACTATTTTAAGGACAAGCCCACGAAAGAGGTTACGCTTGAGTTTCTCGACGGCAGCGGCAAAGTCGTTCGGAAATTCACGAAACGCCCCGAAACTCCGGGCCAGTCAGCCCCGGAATCGGGTGGTGGTGGCGGCTTTGGCGGAGGCGGCGAACCGCCGGTTCCCGCTGAGGCCGGTCTCAATACCTTTGTTTGGAATTTTCGCCTGCCAAATGCTGCGACGATTCCCGGACTGATCATGTGGGGCGGTTCGCTCGCCGGGCCGCGTGTCTCACCGGGCAGCTATCAGGTTCGTTTGAGCGTTGATGGCAAGGTCATCGGCACCGAGCCTTTTTCGGTCAAAGCCGATCCGCGTCTGACGACGACCCCAGATGATTTTGCAAAACAGTTCGATCTGATGTCCAAGATCAACAAGAAACTGACGGACACTCATAATGCGATCCTTGACATCCGTGACACGCGAACGCAGCTCGAAAACCTGTCACGCCGACTCAAGGCACCGGACAATAAAGACCTGATCGAAAAGGCAAAGGATATCTCGAAAAAGCTGACCGATATCGAGGAGGCGTTGTTTCAGACAAAGATAAAAAGTGGTCAGGATGCACTGAATTATCCGATCCGGTTAAATAACAAACTTGCAGCACTCAGTTCCCATGTTGATGGCTCAGATGATGCACCAACGAACCAGAGCTACGACGTTTACAAACAGCTGGTCGCGCAGATCGATGCACAACTCACTTCGCTCGCATCGATAAAGTCGGTCGATATCGCTGATTTTAACAAGCAGTTTGCCGCGAAGGGCTTGCCGGTAATCATTCCCGGCAAATAGCGGCTAGTTAGAATGAAACCTCTCGAACGCGGCCTTTTCGAGAGTTTCGCGGTGGTCCGGATGAGCGATCTTGATCAATTCAGCGGCGCGCTGGCGCAAGTTTAAGCCGTAGAGATTGGCTGCCCCGTATTCCGTTACGATGTAATGGACGTGAGCGCGGGTCGTTACGACCCCTGCGCCTTCTTTCAAAAACGGCACGATCTTGCTCTCGCCGCGCTTTGTTGCCGACGGAAGCGTGATGATCGGCTTGCCGCCCTCTGAGAGCGACGCTCCGCGGATGAAATCCATCTGCCCACCGACGCCGGAATATTGATAGGTACCGATCGAATCCGCACAGACCTGTCCCGTAAGATCGACCTCGATCGCACTGTTGATGGCAACTACTTTCGGATTCCGGCGGATCACAGAGGTGTCGTTCACATAAGCGATATCGAGCATCAGAACTTGTTGATTGTCATCGATAAAATCATAAACGCGCCGCGTTCCCATCACAAAGCCTGTGACGATCTTGCCGGGGTGCTTTACCTTCTTTGTGCCGTTGACAACGCCTGATTCGACAAGATCGATGAGTCCGTCGGAGAACATCTCGGTGTGGATCCCGAGGTCCCTATGATTAGTTAGCGACGCGAGGACGGCGTTCGGTATCGAACCTATGCCCATCTGGAGCGTTGCTCCGTCGTCGATCATTCCGGCAATGTGACGGCCAATAGCACGGTCTATTTCAGTCAGATTTGGCGGCGAGACCTCGGGCAGTTCGGATCCGAGTTCGACTATCGTGTCGATCGCACTTATATGCAACAGCGAATCGCCCAGCGTTCGCGGCATTTGCGGATTCACCTGTGCGATGATGTGGTCCGCGCACTCGACCGCCGCACGCGTGATATCGACCGAAACACCAAGCGAGCAAAACCCATGCTTGTCCGGCGGCGACACATGTATCAACGCAACATTCAGCGGCAAAACGCCCTTTCGAAATAAGGCGGGAATCTCTGATAAAAACACAGGTATGTAGTCGGCCCGTCCGTCTCGCACCGCCGGCCGCACATTCGCACCCACAAAAAAAGCATTGACTTGAAAGCTCTCAGCCAATTCCGGTGCGGCATACGGAGCAGATCCCTCAGTATGCAAATGAACGATCTCGACATTTTTGAGTTCACCTGAACGGGCAGTCATTGCACCGATCAATTCCTGCGGTGCGGCCGCAACGCCGTGGATAAAGACACGGTCGTTCGATCTAATTACTCGGACGGCTTCGTCGGCGGTCACCTTCGTGGGCATTCTGCTCATTTATTCACCAATATCCTCATTCCAGATCTCAGGATGTTCGGAAATAAATCCGCCGAGAAGCTGTTTACACTCAGTCGATTCCATATCGATCACCTCAACGCCGTTTTCACGAAGCCATTCGATTCCGCCTTGGAATGTATCAGATTCGCCCACGATCACCGTGCCAATGCCAAATTGCCGTACGAGACCGCTGCAATACCAGCAAGGAGCAAGCGTTGTGACCATAATCGTGTCCCGATAGCTCCGCTGCCGCCCTGCTTTTCGAAATGCGTCCGTCTCTCCATGTATCGAAGGATCGCTTTCCTGGACGCGCCTGTTATGCCCGCGGCCGAGCAAATTGCCTTCGCTGTCGAAGAGAGCGGCCCCAATCGGGATGCCACCCTCGGCAAGGCCGAGGCGAGCCTCTTCGATCGCAATATCTAACATCTCGTATTGAATCGCGGTTGCAGGCATAAAAAAAGGAATTCCTATTTCTTGATCGAGAGTCCAGCTACATGATCTGTTTTATCTGGCACTATTTCATAACGAACCGTTACTTGTGCATCAGTTGTGTAAGCGGCGGACAAGACGGAGGCATATGCAGCGAAAGCCGCCGGTTCGTGGCCGGGATACGCATTAATGATAAAAGGTCGACTCTCTTTATCTTTCTTCAAAGTGAGCAGGATCTGAGCGGAATTGGGTCCAATCCCGGAGATATCCATGAGACTTACAGTTCCGGTAAATGTACCGCGCTTTCTTTTCATCTTCATATTCCTTAAAATCCAAAAGCCTTTCGAACCGATGTGAAATCGTCGTTATCCCCGCTATAATGATCGTATGGCACAGACCTTTCAGCCCGGCGATTATCTTGTTTTCCAGCTCGAGTCAGGTTTCGCGCTTCTGCGTGTACTCAGCGTTGATGATTCGAGCGATGATCTCGTTTGGCATATTGCTGCGTACGACGATTTCTTCCTCGAGGTTGACGCCGCAGAAGCGGCGATAAATAGCGAAAACCCGCCTGGATCAAGTCTCAGCCATCTCGCGTTGACCAACCGTGCCTTCGAAAGCACACAGGTCGCCAAGATCATGAACAGGCCGCTCACCGAAATCGAAATTAAACCGATGCTCAACTGGAAGAACGATCCAAACGGCCAAATATCAGATCGTTCGGTTCGCCTGATGCTCGGGCTACGATGACCTGATCTTGCTCTCGGACAGATTACGCGTCGTCTGTTCTGTAACGCTGATCGGAACGTTGTTCTGAAAATTCGCTGGTTCGAGCATCGGTGCCGCGGCGGTAGTGTCTATTGCACGTGCTTCGTCTTCCGAGGTGTTCCGATTACGAAATGCCCATTGCTTCTTGAGCTTGCGGATCCGAATAAACGACTGAACGTGCCACGCTCCCATCGCTATCAATAGTCCTGCCGTTGCATAGACGATCACGGGCGTTTCGGGTCGAAAGCCGAGCAATGCATAGAGTAAAACCGCAAGCGTAAAGCAGGTGATCACCGTCATCAGCGAGAGAACCGTATTGACTTTGATGTGTTCCTCGGGCGTTTGCTCTTTCTTTGCCGGTTTTGACAGGTCAGGCAAAAAGGTACCGCACTGGCGGCAGTATGTTTCGGGCGTCTGACCTGATTTTCCGCAGTTTGGGCAAAACATCATATATTTCGACGTTTCATTTCACGTTCGAGCATTTCGAGTTCGCGGCTCACCTGGCCAGCGGCCGACGAATTCTCCTCAGCACGCCGGATCAAATACGGCATCGCATCGGCGACAGGCCCGTAGGGCACATATTTCGAGACGTTGTAGCCCTCTTTGGCGAGCTTGAACGAGATCGTGTCGCCCATGCCATAAAGTTGTGAAAAGAAGATATTCTTGTCATCGGGCGAAATGCCGATCTCATTCATCTGCTCGGCGAGCATTTTTGTGCTCTTCTCGTTATGGGTCGCGGCGACAAATGTCATTTCCTTTGAATGTCGCAGGCAATATTCGATTGCGGCATCATAATCAGCGTCCGTGTCAGCTTTCGTAGCGTGGATAGGCGATTCGTAGCCCATTTCCACGGCCCGATCACGTTCCTTTTCCATATACGCACCGCGAACCAGTTTCACGGCCAAAACATAGCCATCGTTATGCGACTGTCGCAGGGAGTCCTTCAAATACTGCAGCCGGTCTGTTCGGTACATCTGTAAAGTATTAAAAATGATCGGTTTCTCGCGATTGTACCGTTCCATCATGCCGGTCGTGATTCGGTCGATCGCGTCCTGTATCCAGGTCTCCTCTGCGTCGATAAAGAGCGGTTGGTCGGCATGATAAGCCGCTGCGCAGATCTCATCTATACGGCGGTTGATGCGTTCGCATTTGGCCTGGCTCTTGGCGTCAAGCTTCTTCTTATTGCTCATCCGCTCAAGAGTCCCTAGCGGAGCAACGCCCGTTACCTTAAAGACCGAAAACGGTATATCCGGATCGCCTTGCGCCCGTTGGATAGTTTTGATGATCTCGTCTTTCGTCTTATCGAAATCGTCTTCCGTAGCTTTTCCCTCAACCGAATAATCAAGGATCGTGCCAACGTTTGAAGCTCCGAGTTTATTGATCGCCGCTTCGCATTCCTCGATCGTCTCGCCGCCACAAAACTGCTCAAAAACGGTCGATTTGATCAGCCCTTCGACCGGCAGGCCGATCGCTAATGCAAAGGTCGTACATCGCGTTCCGATCGCGTTGAGAAACGGCGAATTGAGCATCTTAAAAAGCCGATGCTTTTCTTTGAGTTCAGAATTGGATTTATCCGCAAAGGCCGTCGCGGTGTCCTGGAGATCGAGTTCGAAATCACTCATAAAAGTTTACTCTACCACAGAGTCCCAGAGACACAGAGTAAAGCAGGGAATGGATTTGGGCAAATTGTCTCAGGCACACAATTGTTCTAATATTAGTAATTCACTCTGTGGCTCCGTGCCTCTGTGGTAAATCTTCTTATGAGCAAATCACTACCAAAACGTTCCGAAAATTATTCGGAATGGTACAACGAGATCGTAAAACGTGCGGATCTAGCCGAAAACTCAGCAGTTCGCGGCTGTATGGTTATCAAACCGTACGGTTATGCCATCTGGGAAAAGATGCAGAAGGCGTTAGACGATATGTTCAAGGCGACGGGACATCAGAACGCGTACTTCCCTCTTTTCGTACCAAAGTCTTTTCTCGAAAAGGAAGAGGAGCACGCCGAAGGCTTCGCAAAAGAATGCGCCGTCGTCACGCACTATCGCCTAAAGGCCGACCCGAACGGCGGCCTCATGGTCGATCCGAACGCTAAGCTCGAAGAAGAACTTATCATTCGCCCAACTTCCGAAGCTGTGATTTGGAACACATATCGCAACTGGATCCAATCGTGGCGCGATCTGCCGTTGCTTATAAATCAATGGTGCAACATCGTCCGTTGGGAAATGCGCACGAGGCTGTTTCTTCGTACCGCAGAATTCCTCTGGCAGGAAGGCCACACCGCTCACGCAACCGAGGCCGAAGCGATCGAGGAAACGGAGCGAATGCTCGGTGTCTATGCGACATTTGCAGAAGAATGGATCGCCCTGCCCGTCCTGAAAGGCCTCAAATCGCCAAACGAG
>JANLTF010000539.1:0-22140 GCA_031362825.1 Acidobacteriota bacterium
TTACCGATAAACGGCGAAACAGCGCGGGAAAAATCTTCGGCACGCAGAACTGGCGCGCCTTCGACTGCAAAAGTATTGATGTCGAAACGGGCAGCCGACGGCGGCGCTTGCGCGAACGCAATCGATGCCAAGGCGAAGGAGTTCGCCGATGTCGTCAAGATCGGCCGCACACATCTACAGGACGCGACGCCGATGACGGTCGGGCAGGAGTTTGGCGGCTGGGCATCGCTCGTCGAGCGTGACATCGAACGCCTGCGGCTCGTAATGCCGGGGCTGTTTGACCTCGCGATCGGCGGCACGGCGGTCGGCACGGGACTCAACGCCCATCCCGAATTTGCACAGCGTGCGGCGGACAAGATCGCCGAGCTTACCGGATTGCCGTTCAAATCGCACCCCGACAAATTTGCCGCTCTGTCGGCGCACGACGAAGTCGTCTTTGCCTCAGGCGGACTCAAAACACTGGCGGGAAGTCTGATGAAGATCGCCAACGACGTTCGCTGGCTCGCGTCGGGACCGCGTTGCGGTATTGGTGAAATTTCGCTACCGGAGAACGAGCCGGGAAGTTCGATCATGCCGGGCAAGGTCAATCCGACGCAGAGTGAGGCGATGACGATGGTCGCGGTGCAGGTTTTTGGCAACGACGCGGCGATCGGCTTTGCGGGTTCGCAGGGTAATTTTGAACTGAATGTCTTTAAGCCGGTAATGATCCACAATTTTCTACATTCGGTCCGGCTCATCCATGATGCGTGCCATGGATTTGTTGATTATTGCATAAACGGAATTGAACTAAACCGTGATCAGATCGATCATTATCTACGAAATTCGCTCATGCTCGTCACGGCTCTAAACCAGCATATTGGCTACGACAATGCCTCAAAGATCGCAAAAAACGCGCACAAAAAGGGCATTTCGCTCAAGGAATCGTCCGTCCAACTTGAGCTTTTGACCGGCGAGAAGTTTGACGAACTCGTCATCGCCGAAGACATGACGCACCCTTAGGCAGTTAATTAGGAACGCCGGGAAAATAAATTTATTTCGTCGTCCGCCTATCTAATCAGCGGCTGCGGTGGCGAATTGCGAAACTTAAAGAAGGGCGGCGGCGGGTCTTTATAAACGACGCCAAGCGTGCTGCTGCAAAAACGTTCCGCTGCCCGGTAATCTTCATCGCGATTAATGTTATTTGGGTACAGTGTCGGCTCATCCGGGTAATTGTACAGCAGTGCCTCGAGCACATTGAGCCGAATCGATTTTTCGCTTTTGCCCGGCATGTGTCCGGATATCTCGATAGTTAACGGAGAGCGCAAACGCTCGGCGATGGCCTTTAGTGTGCGGGGCGTTCCGATGAGGCTCAGTGGCCCGAGAGCTTTTGCAAGAGCCTCGCCGGTGGTCGCGGCAGCGGCGACTGCGAGAAATCTGTCTTCATCTTCCTTCGAACCAAGTGCAGCGCGTGCGATTTTTGCAGCTTCCAAGTTTTCCCACTTCGGTAATTTGATCAGTCTCTCGACCAGATCCTTTGCCTTTGACGATTTCGCTTTTGCTACCAACAGAAATGCTTCCGTTGTAGGCTCTTCTGCTAGCGCATTGGTAAATTCGCTATCAAAACGAGTCAAGTCGCGCATTGTTGCGAGCTTTCGGAGTGATTCCATTGCCGCTTCGCGTCCAAGATCAGGTTTGGCCAATCCGGGGCCGGCCAATATTTCAAGGATTCGCGTATTCCTCAGTACGTCCACACCCTTTGGCTTTAGCGGATCCGTGCTTCTGCCCATATCGACGAGCAACTTTACAATATTCTCCTTGACGCGCGGTTCGCTTTCCGGCAATTCCGTAGCTAACACCTGAAGCGCCGCTTCGTCCGGCTGACCGCCTACAAAAACACCCTTCGAAGGTGGTACAAAAGTTTCGCCGCGCTTAAATGCGGCAACGTAGTCTTGAGCGCCTGTTGACATAGTGGTCCTCGTGGTTTTGTCGCAACCAGCCTCCTGTGCGAACAGCACATGGAGAAGCATCAGACATATTGCGATTCTAACCATCAATAATTTTGGATCAATCTCGCGGAATAGTCTCCCACTGATTCTCCTTGTTTGTCGTCCCCGCAGGGTATTTTTTCAACCGCGGACAATATCGCAGTCGATTATCTGTAGTCGCCTGCGAGAAATGCATAAAGTCAAGGGTGTCTATTATGTCCTCTAGGTTCAACGCGCGGTGCCCAACCTCGTGCAGGATCGTCCACTTTGTAATATCCAATGTAGCATTTCCTTCCTTTATGAGTATCGGATCGCTGCTCCATCCGGCGGCCGGATATTCGATCACCGCGTTAGCGTCATGATCATTTGCAAATGCTTCGCAGATGATGACGTTACCGTTAACAGCCGTCACCATGACGCTCTCGCGTTTACCCCCCGTGTCTATCGGATAGGTTTTTCCAACCTTTATGAATACGCCATCTGCAGACGCATTAACGGTGAAAGAAGTATCACCGGCCTTTACCCCGTCTTTTAGGAAATAAACGGAAATCATATCCCGAACGATCGCAACCCTGATTTTCGAACCCGTCCCGGACATAGCCGTACTGATCGCCGTCAGATCTGCCCCGCCGCCTCCGGCAATGTCGTAACGAACTGTCGCGGCGCCACCGGCAAGAGCAACCGGGGTTACTGCGTTTGCGGGGTCATAGTTTGTGATTTCGTATTTGACCACTGCTTCTTTCAACTTGTCATTAGCCGGTGTGGCATGGGCCGCATAGTCTGCAGTGGGGAAGCGGAGATTGGATCCGGCTACTGTAGCGTCGATCTTTGCGACAACAACCTCGACAACTTTCTCTTTGTAAACGTGAACTTGGATCTGCGTAAACGATTCGGCCGAGGGGCATTTCGATTTGGCGTGAAGCGTCGTCTCAGCCCTCATATCCGGCCCAGCGTTCAGCGTCAGGTCGAAGGAAGCTACCGCACTCGGAACTCCCGGCAGACAGATGGCAGGATCGTCGCAGACAAAATTAAAATCGCCCGCCGTTGCGCCGCCTTCGATCTCGACATGCAAAAGCGTGCGGTCGGATTTCTTTATGCAGATGTGGTCATCGAGGGTATCTGCAGGGGTATCGAAATCGTCATAACCAAAACTCTGGCCGGCGGCCTCCGAGAACGTTACTTTTGCCACGGTAACATTCGCCGTCTTTACGACTGGTGAGCAACCATCTGCCGTACGTGTAACCGTTATGACCTCAGCATCGCGGCTAGCGCTTGGGTTCGCGAGGGCTTCGACCGTAACTGTTGAAGAGTTGGGATTTGTAAGTCTGATCTTTGCACTGGATGTTGTCCATTCGTATGTTCCGGCAGGGAAGCCGTCCAGTTCTGACGCTGCTATCTGTAGAGAGCCGCCGACCTTCATAATCCGACACGGCGTCAGCACAAAATCTGTCGGGCAACATGCGGGAGCCGCTCCGCCGCCGGCGGGTGCTCCGCCATTGCCGGCGGCAGGGGGCGTAGGTGCTGTAGGTTTACTCATATCTGCTCCTCACCAAGGGAACCTTTTAATACATGATCGAGCCACGTGATCGATTTTTTCTCTAAACGTTCGGCCCTGGCCGCAGGTGTAGTGATCCTCTCATCACTCAACGTCCGTCCGATCCAAGGATACAGTCCGTCACGTGAGCAGCCGTGGCCGAATGCAAACATGAGCACGACCATCAATGTTTCGCCGCTCGTTACAGGAAAGTCATATTTTTTTGCCTCGGCCCTCCCGTCGCGGATCAATCTCACCAGGTTGTCATTTCCGATGTATTCGACTTTTTGAGGAAAGATGCGGTACATTTCCCGGCGGATCGATTCTTCGAATTCGTTCGACGAAAAGTTCAATGGATTTCGTCCGATGATCTGCAGGCCTGCGAGTGCTTTTTGTGTGTTTTCGCCGTTAGATCCTGAGACCTTTTCCTGAAAATCAGCCAGCTTAGCCCAGAGCACGTCGGCGCGCTCCATTTCCGGCCTTGAGTGGCGATCTACCAAGATCTCTCTTGCCCATGGATATTGCGGGTCGGTATCGAAGTGACTGCCGAAAAGCAGCATCATCTCAAGGTACAAACGTATCGGCCCACGCAATTTGAAACCGTATCTCTCGGCCTGTGCTATGCCGAAGCGAACCACTTCGCGAAGCTGATCTTCCCCGATGACCTTATACAACGGAGGCGAGAATTCGGCGAGATGCTCGACCATCTCATTTTCAAATGTGCGAAGCGTACCGCCGCCAAGTTGTTCAATTTGCTCTTTACGAATTACAAGCATTGGGTCTCGTTAATCTTAATACTCTATCCGCCAATAATAACAGTCATCTCGCCTTTCATGATCTTGTTCGGTGGGCCGAGCGGTTCGATGATCGTGTCGCCCATTCGGCACGCAGGCATATTGTTGATCAGCACTGTGGCGGAACCGTCTATCACTACGCCGGGGCCGTGCGGTGGAACAGGCGATGGAGTAAGACAGGCATGAATGTCAGACATCCCGCCCATCGCGCTGATCGTCGAGCCCAATGCGGCGGCAGCGGCAGTTTTAGCAGCCTGTTCGGCGGCATACGCGGCCGGTGCACCAGGTGTTCCCGCCGCGGCCATTGTTGCCGACTCAGCCACTTGAATGGCGGTATCGGATAACTGTTTTGCAGCCTGAAGAGCGGCGGCGGCGGCGGCGGGAATTCCGCGCCATGCCGGCAACATTCCGATCAGTACATTCGGGCTGCCCGGGCCGGGCGTTAAAATCGGTGGCAGCGGGTGCACAACATTGTCCGTGACGCGGGCAGCAGGTCCTGTCGGCATATTAGGCTCCTCTGGGTTCTAAAAGGCTTACATTCAATGAGCCTTCATTCTTAGTAAAAATTGAGAAATTGTCGCCATTTTCGGTCTCGGCGACAAATGCATCGATCGATCCGAAAAAGATATCAAGTTCCTCGGCATTGCATGTCGGCAAATACTGTGTGATCACACGCGGATCATAGTATCGAAAGATCATCGGCTTACCGGATTCATCGTGAACAGTGATCAGCTCACGAAAGTGCCGGCGCATTTCGATCAGCGATTGGCGAGATTTGGCAAAGATTCCGTGGTGCTTTCCGGTTTTTGCGGAAAGCAGCCAATCGGTAAAACTCTCGCCCTGGATGAGGCCCACGAGGTACGGTGCATTTTCAGCAACGTCGTCGGCGAGCTCGCCCCGGAAGAGACAGTAGTGCCTCGGATTCATATCGAACAACTTCATCCGAAGCCCGTCTATCGATGCGCCATCTACCAATGCAAACGCATTGTGCCGCCCATCGAACAAAAATTTTTCTAATAGTTCTCTATTCATCTCTCATCTTCGCCTCTTGACGACAGCCACACGGGCCATCAAATTGTGCCCGGTCAGGTGTCGCAGAGCGGAGCACCGCTCTGGGCCGCCCGCCTTAACATTGACGCCAGAGGTCCAAACTCACTTGCGGGTGCCGGCTGATTCGGCGGTGGAAGTTTGGGATTGGTGCCCGGCTCGGCGTTATCCGCCTCTTTCGGATCTTTGGGAGCGTCCGGACTGCACCCTGCTCCGGAACCGGCGGCACCGCCGCTGTTGAGCATGACCATTGTGCCCTTGATAAAGATACCGCCCGGATTAATGTTGATGAAGTTGCCGCCAACCTTTAAGGTCAGTGAAGTTCCAGCCTCAACGACCACGGTACCGCCACCTTTAATGTGAACGCCCGAACCGGCGTCGACAGCGTAATTTGATCCAACCTTTTCCTGTAGATCAGCTCCGATCTTGATCGACATAGATCCGCCGATCTTTTCGTTGTGATCTCCGCCAACCTGTAAGTGCTTATCAGTCTTGACCTTTTCAAACTGATCGTTGCCGATTATCAAATGACGGTCATGCTGGATAAGCTCCATACAGTCATTCTTGACACGGATGTCCTGATTCTTCTCGGCGTGAATGAAGATCTGTTCGGATCCCTTCTTGTCCTCAAAACGTAACTCGTTGAAGCCGCCGCCGCCTTTGCTCGAGTTGGTCTTCATCGTGGACTTTGTCTTTTCGTCCGGGAGCGTATATGGAGGCATTGCATCGGCATTATACACACAGCCGGAGATTATCGGCTGATCCGGGTCGCCCTCGAGAAAGTCAACGACGACCTCCATGCCGATCCGAGGGATAAACATAGTTCCCCACTTTTTGCCCGCCCACGTTTGAACTACTCGAATCCAGCACGAGGAACCCGCGTCAAGCCTGCCCTCGCGGTCCCAGCGAAATTGAACTTTTACTCGACCGTACTTATCGGTAAAAATTTCTTCGCCGCTTGGGCCAACGACCGTTGCAGTTTGACTTCCCTGTACTATGGGTTTTATCGTACGTCTGGCCGGCCGGAAAGGTGCCTGCCCTTCGCCCTGCGGTATCGACCTAAAACTGACTGTGTACGGACTATTCACTGCCTCATCGGAAATATAGGTCGGCGATTGTACTGCTTCTGTTTGAACCGAAACCAACACATGATTGCGATTGTCTGCTGAATTGGGATGTTCCGTTAATTCAAAACGAAAACCGGCCGTCATCGCACAACAATCCGACGTTCCGGGGCTGCCTTTATAGGCGACATCGACCTCCTGCTGCCGAATTCCAACCGTTCGCTCCCCGTCCTGCGAGATCTTTGCTAGGTCGCCCGGACGTTCCCCGCCGCCGGAAGCGATCCCGTCGAACCGCTTTGCATACCCGCCGGGATGGTCGTAAATTTCCAGATTCTGATTGCCGCCAATGTTGAAGCGGCTAAGCTGTTCAGTTTCGAGATTTTTATCCGGCAGTTCAAAATTGTGGTCCCGTAGCGTGAATTTGCCCGCTCGCAGCTTATTTGCTACCTGCCAGGATCTAACACAGCCTGCCCAATCGTCCTGCTCCGCCGAAATATTTAGCCGGAAGGGGATCTGAGATTTAGTGGGACATTCGCGGTGCGATCCCGGAGTGTTCGCTACGATCATTCGATGCGAGTCGGCGGTATGTTCGAAGTAGTAAAAAATGCCTTCTTCTTCCATCAACCGGGATGCAAAATTGAAGTCCGATTCGCGGTACTGAACACAATAATTTCGGGGCTCGAATGTGCCTTGTATCTCATAGGTGACATCCATACCCGCAAGCACTTTCTTCAAGATATCAGGCACCGACAACTGCTGGAATATCCGGCTGCGGGAATTTTGGGACAACAGCCAAAATAGAGGGACAAGTTCGGCACGGTACTTTGAAAACCGGTCGTTTCGATTGCCTTGTGTAAAATCGACGCAAATGCCATTAAAGAAACGCTCTGCGCCGTCACCTTGAGCAACCGAAACGGTCATCTTTTTTCCGAGCAACTGTTGTGGATCAACCAACGTTGGCGAGTCACCCGTTTCGTCTTCTTCGTGAAGGATCTCTAATTCGTAACGAAATAGCTGCGAAATACCTTCAGTGGAGCGAAGCCGCTTGATCAGCAGGAAATCGTCCGCAAGCGGCGTCATTAATTTTAGTAGTCTACCTTCTTGTGTCGTTGGCATAATCAAACCTTTGCGGCCCTCTCTGCTTCAATGACGCGGAAAGGGGGTAACTTTTGCGTATCGTCAGCGAACAGGAGCAGCCGGCGATCGGGCCGGCGAGTTGCCGACCGCAACGTTTACTTCTTCTACCCAATCTTCAAGAGCATACGGGTTCGAGTAAAGATTCGGAAGATAACCTCCGGCGAATGACCAGGGAGGGTAAGTCGTAATCGTGGCTGACGCTTCGCTGGGGATTCCCCAGGATATCGACCGGGCCACGGCGAAACAACAGTTGAAACCCGTAGCACAGTAACTGCCCGGGCGGCTCTCCATTAGCTGCCAATATTCGTAAACCCTCGATTCGTTTAGTCGCGGCGTCATAAAAATGGTTCGCGTGGGATTCGACCCTTCTTCGTGGACATCAAATTCAAAATCATTGATCACCCGCCCGGTATGGGGTTCCAACCAATTCACCCCGAGGCCCGGCCAAAATGCGCGATAGCTATCAGGAAGACGCTCGCCCGATTCCGTACGGACACCGATGAACTCAATTCCGCCATGTCCCCACCGCATTACCTCGCCTTCTGCGTTCGGGATTAACACGAACGGATAAACCGTGCCGCCGGCAAACGATCCGATCGGTGCCTCAAGCGCTGTATTCTGTGGATACCAAAGGTGAACTTTGATCATACTTCACGAAACGCAGTCATCGGAATGCCCGGCCGTCATTGCTCCGGCTTACGCAAAGCCATAAGTAAATTGTTCGTCTTTATCGACGCCCACATGAACTGTGGCAATACCATCTCCGCTTGCCATTCTCGACAGAACCTCGCCGCTCATCTCGGGCAGTAAGCTACCGGTCAGGATGTTGTAAACGTTGCGCGCGCCGCTGTCGACATCGGTGCAGCGTTTCGCCACTGTCTCTATGACGGACTCATCGTAAGAAAATTGCGCATTATGATTGTCGCGGATGCGATTTTCGATCTTTTTGAGCTGTAGCTTAACGATCAGGCGCAATATATCATCCGAGATCGGATAATACGGCACCGTGACCATACGCCCGAGAAGCGCCGGTTTGAACGCCTGATTGAGTTCCGGCTTGACCGCATCGACAAGTCCGTCGGGTAGCGGTTTGGTGTCCGGGTCCGCACAAAGCTTCATTATCGTGTCAGTTCCGACGTTTGAGGTCAGAAGGATAATACAGTTCTTGAAATCGATCTCGCGGCCCTCGCCGTCTTCCAGAACGCCTTTATCAAAGACTTGGAAGAAAAGCTCCATCACGTCCGGATGTGCCTTCTCGACTTCGTCAAGGAGCACTACGGAATAAGGTTTGCGACGAACCGCTTCTGTCAAAACACCGCCTTCGCCATAGCCAACATATCCCGGAGGCGAGCCTTTGAGGCTCGAAACCGTGTGAGCCTCCTGATACTCGCTCATATTGATCGAGATCAAATTGCGTTCGCCGCCGTATAGCGATTCGGCGAGAGCGAGGGCCGTTTCAGTTTTACCTACGCCCGATGTTCCGACGAGTAAAAACACCCCGATAGGACGTTTCGGATCGGTGAGCCCTGCCCGAGACGTTCTGATACGCTGCGAGATCGCATCGAGAGCATGATCCTGGCCGAGAACTCGCTCACGCAATGTTCCGGCCAGATTGAGAACAGCATTTATCTCGTCCGCGACCATTTTGCCTATCGGAATTCCTGTCCAGCCCGAGATGACCTCGGCGACGGTCTGACCGTTTACAACCGGTTGCATCAGCGGATCGTCGCCCTGGATCTGTTTGAGATCTTCGTTCGCTTTTTTCAATTCCGCCTTGAGAAATTCCGTATCAACAGGCTCTGCCGGAGCCGCAGGGGCGGCCTCCGCCTCGGGACCACCTTCTGTCGCTGGAGCCTCTATATGCTCGGTTTCGCCTTCCTCACTTATGGGCGATGGCAAGCCGCCATTTCCGCCATCATCCTGAGTTGGAACGACGGCGTCAAGCCTCGTCATTTCGAGTTTGAGGCGAATATTTCGGATTCGTTCGGTCAGATCTTTTTCCTTTGCCCACTGCTCGTTGAGCTTTGCGAGTTCCTCTTCTGTCGCTTTGCGTTTACCGATCAGTTCCTCGAGCCGAGTATCGTGTCCCGCCCCTGTGACCTGTTCGCGTTCGAGAGCATCAATCTCGGAGGTCAGGTTTTGAATGCGGCGAGTTGCGTCTTCGACCGATGCCGGTGTAGCTCCTTGACCGATCGCCACCTTTGCGCATGCCGTATCGAGAACTGAAACGCTCTTGTCGGGCAGCTGCCGGCCTGTGATATAGCGTGCCGAGAGCTTTACGCATTCGACGATGGCTTCGTCGAGAACGCGAACATTGTGGTGCTCCTCCATTTTGCCGAGCAGGCCGCGCATCATTGCGATCGCTTTTTCTTCGTCGGGTTCCTCGACTTTCACTACCTGAAAGCGTCGAGCGAGAGCGGCATCCTTTTCAAAATACTTCTTATATTCTGCCCAAGTTGTCGCCGCGATCGTACGTAGCTCGCCGCGGGCGAGGGCAGGTTTAAGCAGATTGGCCGCGTCATTTTGGCCCGCAGCTCCGCCAGCACCGATCATGGTGTGTGCTTCGTCGATGAACATAATGATCGGCTGCGGCGATGATTTTACCTCGTCGATGACCGATTTAAGACGCTGTTCGAATTCGCCCTTGATACCGGCTCCGGCTTGCAGCAGGCCAAGATCGAGCGAGCGAACCGAGCAGTTCTTCAAGGGATCAGGAACGTCACCACTGGCGACACGGGCGGCGAATCCCTCGACTACGGCCGTTTTGCCGACGCCCGCTTCACCCGTTAGGATCGGATTGTTTTGACGCCGCCGCGTCAGGATATCGATGATCTGCCTGATCTCGCCGTCGCGGCCGAGTATCGGGTCGATCTTGCCTGCAGCTGCTTTTGCCGTCAGGTCCTCAGTGTATTGGTCTAATGCCTTTGTCTTTCCGGGGACGCCGCTAGCGACCGGTGCACCGTCAGATGTAGCCGATGTTTCGCCCAGGGCTACAGCATCACGTTCCTCGGCCGAGTCTGCCGTGATATCGGCAAGTTTCGTCTGCAATGATTCTGCCGAAATGTGATTAAATTCGCGTGAGATCTCACGAGCGATGCGTGCGTAACTCTCATTCAATACAAGTGCGAGAACCATGTGGCCAGAGCGAACGCGGGCCGCACCGAAATCAACTGAGGCGAGCAGCCATGCGTCCTGTATCCAGCGGGGAAGCCGGTCACTCAGGCCGGGCGTCCGCGAATTGCCGCTCTTCAACCGGTCCATGGCAACGCCGACATCCTTTGTCAGGCGGTCGATATTGACCTCGTAATGATTACAGATCTTATGCAGATCGGTGTCGTCCTGTTCGAGCAGTTTTGCCAATATATGCTCGATCTCGACATCGTAATTCGTTCTTGAAAGGCACAAACCGGCTGCGCCTTCGAGTGCGTTTCGGCAAGTGTCATTCAATCGGCCGACCAAGGATTTCAGATTTACATTCATTACAATTCTCCCTTATCAATTTGAAAAGCAAAAGATCTCATGCAATTACGACTTGCCCGTCATCGTGTTTGAAAGGCGTCGTTTTCAAAAATGTTGTCCAACCAAGAGTTGGTTTACGCAAAGCCCGAGTCGTCAAAATTGTTGCCGGCACGGCTTTCTTAGCAAGTATTAGCTGTAGATCGAAATCAAACTCGAGCCCTATCAAGAACTTGACGATCGACCTTAACGACGCGTTCGCCGAACCATTCGGCAGGAATGCCTGAAACCGTGTGTAATCCAGCGGTCCGAGACGGATCCTCATTTTCGATTGCTGATCCCAAACCCGGGACCCGATTATCGCATTTCGTCCGAGCTGACTGTTGCCTTTTCCAAGAGTGCTTATGTCTCCGGAACCTAAACTCAGCCACTGGCCAAAAAACTGTTCGACCTTAACCTTGACCTGAAAATGGTCGCTGAGGATATTCTCAAGTGAGTTCGCATTATGCGGTCGTTGAGCAATTAGTCCTGCGTACGGAAGCAGCGACTCGTCTTCGAGATTCAGTCTTCCTCGCAGGCCCTTCGTGCCGAGTCCGGCAAAATCGAAAAGATACGATGTGAAATCGTCATCTCCGCGTTCGTACGCCACTGGAAACCGGTATTTCGCCCACGCACGATAGAACATCGAGACTGCGCGATGTGTAAAAATATCGAGAAACGACCACATTGCGGTGTCGCGATGCCGTATCCGATCGAGAACAAGTTCAGTGTAATGCGTCGGCAAAACACCGCTAACACCGACCAACCCCATGAAATTGACCAGCATTTCCGTCCGTTCGGCGTTGCCATCGCGGGCCTCAACTTCATTTATCTCATGAACCTCGCTGGAAGGAAAATCGAGGCCGATCCGTGACCTGAACCGAACGACCTCGGCGTTCGGCAGTGCGGTATCCCCGACCGGCTTGCGATCCGGCTTTAACTTTTCGAGAAGCCGCACTGCCTGAAAAAATTCAAACGAGTACGGTTCTTCAAAAAGCTTCTTATCTAGCGACTCTGTTGCCATTCCTAACTATATTAGATCCTGTTCACCTGCTCGAGGCGGAAATCGTTTAACTATATCCTCACGCTGCTCGGTCTTGATCACCATCTGATTGAATGAATTGAGCGATGCGTAAAGTGCCAAAAATCGTTCGATCACGCAGGCGAACAGGTACATTCCGCTGCCAACGTATTGCTCTTCGTCAAATGTGAGTGTCGTTTCGAGCCCGCGAACGAAACCGGCGCCGATGTGTCCGCCAATCTGACGCACTACCTTTTGCGATTCGATCCCCGTAATGCCTAAGATCTGTTTGCGGGACACGTTCGAATCATCGAAATTGTATAGGTGCAGAATCTCCTGCAAAGCCTCGGCCGAGCCGTTTTCGCTGTTGACAATCGACAGATAGTTCAAATTCAAGTGCGAAATCAAGCGCCAATGGGCCGATCGCCGCTGCGGAGGGCGTATCGTCTCTGTGGGCTTGGTAAGACACTTAACACGAGAAAGTAGGGCCGTTCCCTCGACCTCAAAATCACCCTCCTTTCCGCCAAAGGGCAATTTTGCCGGCAAATCCCGGTTGGTGCATGTTGTCTTGACGTTTAGCACCTCGGTCGCGGGTATCAGCGGGTCGAAATCGATATCAACGAGCGACATAAAGATCTCGGTACCGTCGTCATCCGGCCGCTGTGAAGGACGCCGTACCGTGTACCAAAAGGACTTTTCCATTTGTTCGCCATAAGCGTGCCGCATCGAATAGAACGGAGCAAAATCTCGGGTCGTATTTGATTGCGGATCGCTCGTTATCACCTCGTCAACCGAATAGATCTCTGTCGAACCTTGACGGTGAACGTCAGGGATGATCTGGTATTCGTACTTTTGCTGTGAAAGATAGATCGGATCGGCGAGTTTCGAAAAAAGATTGACGATCGGGGTACAACCCATTCGAAACGTCTCGTTCGAGATCGGGGCAACGGGTGGTGTGATGTCCTTGAGATGGATCAATATTTCGAAATGACTGCCGAACTTTTTTGCTATCGCCCGATCCAAACCATAAAGGTCGAAGAATAAGAACTTGTATGGAAATGCAAAATACTCACTTAGCAGCCGATAGCCCATAAATGAGCGTTTGGTATAAGGAAGCAGAGACTGATCGTCTTCAAACCCAACCTGTTTTATTACTTCAGCCGCCGGAATTATCACGGGATCGGGAAGTTTGAGCTGGATATTGGTCAGCGTCTTCAGCGACCTGTTTCCGATCGGCTGCTCTTTTGCCCGAAATTCTACCGTAGATGCGTGATTAAAAATTATCTCGTACAAAGGAAACACGAGCTGCGGATCTCCGTCGAGATAAAACCCTATCGATTCTGGTGCTTGCCCGGTACCGCCAACCTTCATTTCATGCAGGTTGGCGTTGCCAAAGCAGCGCATTCCGATCTTAATATGACTGTCGGCAAACTTGCCGCGGCCGTCCTTTGGGGCGGACGATTCGAGTGACGCAGATTCTATCTCCAATGGCATCAGATCGACATCGTAGGCGGTTCGGAACCTGCACGGACTGCCGTCGATCGGCCGCGAATTCAGACGCGAACCTTTCTCCATCTTTTGGACAGCCGTCAGTTTGTCATTGGGCGACCCATAGGAAAATTGTGCGATCGACATCGACGGGATCGGGGCGAGATAATGCGGGTACAAGACGTTGAAAAACGCCTCGGTGATCTCGGGCAGTTCGTCGTCGAGTTTGAGGCCGATACGGCCGGTGAGAAACGCAAACGCCTCGATTATCCTCTCAACATGCGGATCTTCGATCTTTTCTTCATCTAATTCAAGGCGAGCCGCGATCTTCGGATAGCGCCGAGCAAATTCGGCACCCATACGGCGCAGAAAAACCAGTTCCCGCTCGTAATATCCTAATAGTTCGTCGCGCATTTTCGTGGGTATTATAGCCTAGAAAACTATGAAAGCTGAAACAAACTGCGGACCCTCCGCCCGTGGCCTTACCAGCCACAATTACTATTTTTCCGTAACCGCGAATTCGCCACTTCCGGTTTGAAGGACAGTGTCAAACACGATCGGCTCTGGCGTCGGCTCAACATCGAGTCTTGCCTCAATTCGAAACCTTAGTTGGCGGTCAGCGTGATCGACCGGATCAAGCGTCACCTTGGGGGTCAGAAATCGCGGCTCAAAGTACTTGATTGCCAATTCCAGCGCCTTGGTCAACCGTTTTTGTTCGGCCGGGCTTTTTGGACTCATGCCCATAATATCCGGCAAGCCGTAAAACGCTACCGAACGCCTGACCTCAACATTTTCCATGTCATCCATATCCCCGTGGCACCGAGTGTTCAGAAGCCACTCAAGATCTCGACGAACCGCGATCTTCAGATCATGAAGACTCGTCGAACGCGACTTAGGAGCCTCAGTCGAAACCCTTGGTTCCATATCGATCAGCCGGTCAAGGACAGACGGCGTCACCCTTATTTCAAGATCTTTGCGGGCCATAGTGGTTCCGAAATTGACAGAGGAACAAAACGAGTTTGCAGGACGCTGTTCCGGATTCGGATAGATCCAAACCGAAACAACATCCTGCAAAGCCTATCGAGTGAACTAACGACTAAAACGCTTTGTTCGCCTTCAAATCGTAGCCGGCCTTGATCGGACCGCTCAATGTTCCATCAGGTTTCTGTTCCTTGTATTCGAACTCGACCTTTGCGAAATTGAGTGATATCTGCTCCATTGGGTACACATCTCCGCCGGCCGATCCGCCGGTCTGGTAGCTCGAGACCAGAATATCGCCAAACGTGACCTTCAAATATTCCTGCTGTTCCTTTCCGGCTTTGCGGCAAACTAAGACCGCTTTCTTAATATGCTCGCCGTTCGCACACGCCAACATGAGTTTTGGCGAGGCTTTATTCATCTTCATCACAAAATGAAAATCCTGCATTGACACCTTGCCTGCGCCGCCGCCGCCGCCCATTGCGAATGACCCGGTCTGAGTCGCACCCCATGAGAACGATTGGATATCGATCTCGCCTTTGTGTTTACTGTCGGCGCTTTCGCCGGCTATACCATCGATCTTCAAGAAATAATCTACTGCTCCCATTTTTTTTGCTCCTTTATGTCAAACTATGAAATCCGCTAACGAATTAGTTTCATCAGCTACAAATGAAAGACGAATCAGTGAATATTTTTTGCGGACACTCTGAAAAAATATCCGCAAAAAGTTTTCACAGCCTATCCATTGGCCGGTGCCGGTAGATCTGCAACGAGTCGCAGAGAGACTGAAAGTTCGTCCAACTGGAAGTGCGGCCGCATAAAGGCGACTGCGCGATAACATCCGGGTTTGCCCGGAATCTCTGAAACATCAACACGAGCCTCACGCAAAGGATATTGCGCCTTTGTCGCCGGGCTGGCGGTGTCATCATCTGTCACGTAGTTGTTGATCCACTGATTGAGAAACATCTCGCAATCTTTACGCGACATAAACGACCCGATCTTGTCCCGCATCATTGATTTCAAGTAATGAGCGAAACGCGAGACGGCAAATATGTACTGTAATTGCGTCGAGAGCCGTGCGTTGGCATTGGCCGCCTCCGAATCATATTTCTTCGCCTTATTTCCTGATTGGGTACCGAAAAACGCGGCGTAGTCGGTTCCTTTACAGTGGACGAGAGGAATAAAGCCGTTGTCGGCAAATTCCTTTTCGCGCCGATCCGTGATCGCGACCTCGGTAGGACATTTCATTGCGACTTCGCCTTCGTCAGTCTCAAAGGTGTGCGTAGGCAGCCCTTGAACGAGGCCGCCGCCTTCGACGCCGCGGATAGCGACGCACCAGCCATACATCGAGAAAGCCTCCGTGAGACGCGTGCCAAGAGCGTAGGCTGCATTGCCCCACAGATATTTCTTGTGGTCCTTGCCATCAACATCTTCTTCAAAGCGGAAGGTCTCAGTTGGCTTGGTTGCCGCTCCGTAAGGCTCACGCATCAGAACATGCGGCATTGTCAGGCCAACGTAGCGTGAATCCTCGGATTCCCGGAAGCTGCGCCATTTCATATACTCGGTACGGTCAAAGATCTTGGCGACATCGCGGACCTCTGTCATTTCCGAGAATGTATCCCAACCGAACATCCCTGCCGAAGCTGCGCTCAGGAACGGTGCGTGTGCGGCTGCGGCGACCTGTGAAATGCTCTCGAGCAAAGCCATGTCCTGCGGATGGTTGCCGAATTCAAAATCACCGATCAGAGCGCCAAACGGTGCTCCGCCGAACGTACCGTATTCTTCCTCATACACCTTTTTGAACATCGCCGACTGGTCAAACTCGAGTGCTCGTTCAAAATCCTTGAGCATGTCCTTCTTAGTAACGCTCATGACCTTGATCTTAAGCATCGGCCCGGTGAGACTGTTCTTAATAAGGTGATGAAGCCCTCGCCATGAACCCTCGAGCTTCTGGAAATCCTCGTGGTGCATGATCTCGTTCATCTGTGCCGAAACGAGCCGGTCGATCTCCGCAATACGCGAATTGATCGCAACGTCCATGTTCTTGGACATTGTCAGTTCGCCGCTCATAACCTGCGAGACGAATTCGCCGATCATGTCTTTCGCACGTTCTTTCTGATAATCGTCGCGTGCCATCCGACCGTCGGTCAAGATCTTGTCCAACAGGCCTCCGCCTGCTTCGGTCTCGACAGTTTCTACGGCAGCACTTTCTTCTTTTGTCTTTGCCATTTTGTCTTAGTCCTCCTTCGCGTCGATACCCAATTGATCGCTTAATTCCTTTTGTTGTGCCGCATTCGAGATGATGTCCTCAAGCATTGTTTCCAGCTTTTCGTTACCATCCATCTTCGAGCGAAGATCGGCGAGTTTTTGCCGCGCTTCGACGAGCTTCTTGAGCGGTTCGACCTGATTGACGATATTGTCGGGTTCGAAATCCTCAATATCCTTAAATTTTAACTCGATGCCCATTTTACTGCCGTCATCCGTCATCTTGTTATCGATGGTATATGCCAGCCGCGGGGCCATTCCGGCCAGGACTTGATTAAAGTTATCCGGATCGACCTCAACAAACTTGCGATTCTTTAGAGCCGGAAGTGCTTCTTCCGGTTTACCAACAAAATCACCCATGACGCCGATGACGAACGGCAACTCTTTGAGTTCGATCGCACCACCGACCTCAACGTCGTATGTGATCTGCACTCGAGGCGGCCGAACCCGGTCGATCTTATGCTGCAAACTTTCTTTTTTTGGCATTCTTTTGTTCTCCTTAGGCTTTAACCATTTTGTAATAAAAAATCATTGCAAATCTCCCCGGCCTCGTCGCCGCCCAAACGGGTAGCAACCAAAGTCAGGACACCACTACCATTCATCGCTGCTCGAACTCTCTTCTTCCGTAGTTGTAACGTCAGCACTCTCCCCCCACCCGTCGTCGGCACTTGTCACGGAACCGCCGCCCAAACCTAGGGTTTCGCGCAGTTGAGAAAGCACATTTTCGTCTTTGATCACATCTTGCAGCCACGTATCCAGCGGCATATTGCCCCATTTAACCGCTCGCTGCACCAAATAGGCGACAGGACTATGCGGCTCGGTCTTTTGGAAAAAGGCTGCGATCTCACCAAGGCGTTTAAGGGCTTCGGGGCGGCTGCGAACAGGCCCACCGCTTCCTCCGCCACCGCTGACGACTTCGCCGTCACCATTGACCAGGCCTTCTTCGCCCGAATCTTCGTGGCTGTCGTTTTCGTCGGGCTCCTCGGCACGTTTACGTTCAAGAAGCCTCTTGGCCTGCTCGTGCACCTCGTCCAACGCTTTTTTTAGACCAGACAGGCCCGGCATCTGATTGCGTTCATACTTTTCCTCGATGACGCGGTTGAGTTCAGCAAAAGCCGTCCAGCATTCATCGATCGTAAGAACGGTCTGCTCACAAAACGCGCGACGGGTTTGATTGACGGCGGATTTCCACTTGTCAGAGGTCACGCGATGCTCATTCTCGGCCTGCTGTTTCAGATCATAAAACTTGGCCTGTGTTTCTTCGTCGAGCATCTCCAGATTTTCCGGAAAGTCGAATCGTTTCGCGTCCTGCCAATCAAGAAATCCATAGCCAGCACCCGCGGTGATAGGACACGAGCGAACGACAGCTGCACCCTGCACATCAAGCCAGGCGATCGCATTTGCACGCCCTTCCATATCGCCTTCGTCGATCTCGGGATGCAGCGTGTCCCAGAAATTGTCCTGTAGCCCTGCAACCAAGGTAAGACTGTCGCGAAGGCCGGCAAAACCGTGAAGTTTGATCAGAGCCTCAGCGAGCCATACAGAGATCTGCAGGTCTTTTGATTGACTTGTGAGCGCGGGAATAGCGACATCGACAACTTTTCGATGATCTGCAACCTTCAATTCAGTTTGCCAGTCTCCCTGATTGACATCGACATCCGCGCGACGAGCCTCGGATATCTCATCATAAAGCCCCGAATAGCGCAGGCTTTCTCCTGACGGAGTTTCGTCCGAAACAGGCTGAAGCAGGGCGTCGAGATCGACTACGGGCGGAATTTGAAGTTCGTCGCTCATCAAAAAAAGACTCCTTTGTTGTAGAGACAAAGACGGGTAATCCTTAACTAATTGCCGAATTCGCGAGTATCATAACCGAATTTTGCGCAAAAAGCATTAAAAATCTTACTTGCGCGGTTATTCGTGGTTGAATTCGATCATTTGGATATCCAGTATCGACCGATCTTTGCCGTCCATCCAGAAAAGTTTTGTGCCCTCGCCGGTGAAAAGGTCGTCGCCGATATCGAGCCAATCGGTCATCCGGCCGAGTCGGACCATGTCGTTATCATGCTTCCAAGACCCGGAATAAAGTGCCGGGAAAAACATCTCGCCGCTCGTGCCGTTGGTCATATCGACCTGCGCCTGGAGCCAGTATAGGTCTCGTAGAGATTTCGGAGCGAAGAACTCGATCTTGTTCACATTCTCAAACGGCAGCCACGTGTACGAATCTTTGAATATCACCTCAAACAGAGCCATCGTCGCATCGTTATAATCGCGAAAATCTTCGATGTCGTTACCGTTGACCTTACATGCGAACGCCGGACGTTCCTCTTCGACGGTGTCGAGGATCCCACGGGCCTCGGCTGAATTGCCTTCGCGGATGCGGTTGTTCGCTGCGAGCATCTCTTCGATATACGACGGCGGCGGAGCGAGGATACCGGGCTTGAGGCCATCGGAGAAGAACTTGAGGCGGTCCTTTTCCGCATGCAAACATTGGCGAAAGATCATCGAACCGATCAGCGCGTTCGCGTCCTGATGGCCGATAACATCGAGCTGTTTTTCGGCCCGGTCCCAATCGCCGGAAAAGAGCGACAATTCGAACAGAAAGATGCGAGCCGGAATATTGGTCGGATTGGCACGGACGAGATCGAGTGCCGCCGCGACAGCACCGGTCAGGTCGCCGGCATCGAGTAATTGTTTTGCGTTTTCCATATTATTTCGCCGCCTCTTTCAGCAGGGTCGGCGGTGCTTTTACTTTCTTGAAGACGCCCTTGTCGAACAGGTCGCCGCCGCTCGGTTTGATCGTCGCTGCGATCGTGGCTCCGCCTAGTTTGTAGGTCAGAGCGTATTCGCCGCCTGGTTGTTTCGAGGCGTTTCCGGCATCGACGAAACGGAACAGGCCCCAATTGCCCGGGAATTTGAGCGATCCGTCACCGCTGTCGCCGGCCGCCGGCTTAGCCGGTGTGGTCGTAGGTGTCGCGGGCGTTGTAGCGGCCGGTGTCGCCGCCCCTGCCGCCGAAGTCATTATCACGCCGGTCTCGGCAGACGCCGCAGCAGGGAACGTGCCCTTGATCGAGGCCGTGCCTTCGGACTTGAGTTTCTGGCCGTCGATCGTGACCTCGATGATCGCGTCTTTGCCCGGTTTGAATGCAAATTCGTATTCAAATTTCGGCGTCGGGCTCGTGCCGAACAGGGCTTTGCGGAGGGCAAATGCGTTATTCAAATAGGCGATGAAATCGTCGCTGAATTTGACTTCGGCCGTGTCTTTCAGTTTTAACGCACCGTTCGATTCCTCAAAGTATTTCTTGAGCCGGTCGTCGTAGAATTTCGACAGTTTGCCATCGACCGGATTGAGGAACGCGGTCAGTTTCGTCAGGTCTGCCTCTGCCTGGCCGTCTTCGAACGGATAGCCTTTTTCGATCTCTTTGGCCGCGGGCAGGATGACTTCGGCCCATTCTTTGGCGATTTGGCTCGTCGCGTCGGCACCGAGCAGCGAACGCAGATTTCCGAGCGGCTGTTGTATCAGCAGCGCAAGTTCCTGCGAAGAGGCGGATTCGCTAAATTGATTGAGCATGGCGGTGATCGCGCTCTCCTGCGACCTTAGTTTGAACGGGTCTTTATCGTCCGCCAGTTCCTTGGCCGCCGATCTAAACTGATCGTCGGAGGCCTTGTTCAGGTTACCCGAGACCACGTTGATCGCCGAGCCGTATTTCTCGACCGGAGCATTTTCCTTGTCCTGCTTTTTGCCGACAAAGGCAAAAAGCGGCCTAAAGTCTTTTTCGGGCTGCGTGCTGCCGCCGGTGTCGGCCGTGTCGTCGGTGACGAACCAGCTCTTGAGCCACGCCCACCACGTTTCATTTTCCGGCTTGGCCGAAAGATTTGTATTCTTGGCGATCTCGATGAGCAGAACCTTCATCGGGGAGTTTGCCGCCGCAAATGTCTGCAGAGCTGCCGTTGCTTCCTCGCGGCTCTTGCCGTAGGGTTTGACGCTGACACTTTTGACGAAGGCTCGCCACTGATCGGCGTAGTCGCGGAAGTATCGGGCCTCGAGATTCTGCGAATCGGATGTAATATCGAGCGTGGTCTTGTCGGAATCACCCATCACCCAATCGGCTTCGCTGAGGTTTTTGTTGGCCTCTTTGATCGCAATTCGCATCAGCGGGAGGCCGGCCTTCGTATAAACGCCGGGAACGGTGTAGTTGCCGGTGAGATACTGTGACGAGGCTCCGTTTCGCGCTAAGATCCCCTCGACCGAGCTTAGGCCCTGCTCGTTATCGACGATCTTGCTGATCTCAGTGACCTTTCGTTTGTAGTATCGATAAACGGCCGGAAACGCCTTGAGTTTCGCTCGGGCATCATCAACTAATTTGCCGTCCTGCATTATCCGCGGGAATCGGTAATCGGCATCGTCGCGATCGACCTGTTTTGCCCAAAACTCAAGCTGCTGTTGAGCGACGAGTTTGAGATCAGGCGGTATCTTTGATTCGGTGGACCAGTGATCTTTGAGAGCCGTCGCAATATGGATCGGGTCGGCGTTGTTCTTATGCAGCCCTGTCAACATCAAATATGCCTTGAGCAGATCGTAATTCTTTCCGAGGAGCGTCTCTTCGGCATCGGTAAGTTTACCTGGATTTGCCACCGGCGTAGAATCGGCGAATTTACGAAGGTCGCCTTCGACCTTTTTGATCGTCGCCGTTTTGTAACGGTTTTCAATCACCGACATATAGATCTTGAGCAGGTGCTGTTTGTAAACGCGATCGCCGGAGTAAAGGCCCATTCGCATAAACCACGGCGGACGGACACGATTATATTCGTCAAGTTTTACAAGCAGTTCGCGTAGCTCTTCGGTCGAATTGATCTCGGCTCGGATGGAGCGTTCATCGGCCTTGGCTGGATCTTTATAGGCGTCGGTCTTTGTGATCGTCAGAAGCTTTTCTCCGCGGTCGCGAGCCTGATCGAGCAACTGCTTGTTGTTGTAAAGAGACACCCCCGAAAGAGCCAGAAACAGAGCAACGAGCCCGCCTCCGATCAAGGTCAACGCCCAGCCGAAGATCGGCGCCTTTTGCCGCTGTGCCTGAAAGGTTGCGACAAGATCGCGATCGCGAAGTATCACGTCGCGCATGAGGCGCTGTACAAAATAAGTTTGCCCGACAGTGCCGGGAACATTCGATGCTGCCCGGGCAGTCGGTGCGGCAGTGAAATAAAAACCACGGAGAAACGGATTCTCGCTAAACGGATTTGGCCGGAACAGCGTCGAGATGAACGCCCCGACCTTTCGTCGGGCAGAACCGAAATGCAGCGGAAAATTAAAAATGCGTAGCTGCCGGACAGCAGGAAACGGTGCTGAGAGCCGCACAAT
>JANLTF010000063.1:0-2273 GCA_031362825.1 Acidobacteriota bacterium
GCCGGGCCCTGGCCTCAGGGCTTGAGCAGCACGCCAGCGCCTCGGTGCGCTTTGGGCACCGCTTGCTGTCGTTCGAGTTGACGCCCACGTAGCCGCCGGCGGAGTCTCACCGATACCGCTGTATTTGCGAAAGACATCCGAATTTCTCGTCGGCAAAACGATCAACCAAACAACGATCGCCGCCGCAAACGAGATCATCCAGTCCGAGATCTCACCTATCTCCGACGTGCGCGGAACGGAAGCGTACAAACGTCTGTTGCTGAGACAGTTATTTCGAGCCCATTTTATTGAGGTATTCTCGAAATGAAATGGCTAACGAATTTTGCAGTTTCATTGTTGGCTGTTACGGTCGTCGGGGTATTGGGGTACGTTGGACTGATCATCTACATCAATTTGGACAAGAGCCAGATTATCGCAAACAATGTGGCGGTTGGTGCCGAATGGTTGGAACTCGATATTGAACCGCCAACTAGTGCCAAAGCTCGTGAACAGTCAATTCTTCTAGATATTGATGGAATCCAAGATCCGTGGGGCAGCGGGGCGTCGGATCTGTTATTGAAAGATGGGACCGTGTTGCTGCCAGAGATCGAACTTCTTGATAATGACGGAAATTTAATCCCATTTAAAAGATCGGGATTAAGTAGGAAAGATAAGGTCTTTGTGGTTTTTAGGCCAAAGAAAGAGCTTTCGCCGGAAAGCCGTTTCGTAAAAGTACGGATTCGGAGTGACGTTGCTTTTCAAAGTAGATCAATTCGTTGGCGCGACTATAATCCTAAGTAAAATCGATCATGCATAACATCGACTCAACATCACACGTTCGCGGCGAGTCCGTTTATTTGGATGATATTCCGGTTGTCCAGGGGACGTTGTATGCGTGTGTTTTTGATTCGACGGTTGCTCATGGAAAGCTGAGATCGGTCGATACCGCTGAGGCCGAAACGTCCGAAGGTGTTTTCCGCGTTATTACCGCAAAAGACATCTTCGGCGAGAATCAGATCGGCGGGATCGTGCCGGACGAGCCTTTGTTGGCAGATGGTGAGGTACATTTTCAGGGCATGCCGATCGCGATCGTGGTTGCTGAATCGGAAGAATTGGCACGTAAAGCGGCGAAAAAGATAGTCGTTGAAATTGAGGGACTTGAGCCTGTCATTGATGCTCGCGTGGCCGCCGCAAATGGCGATCTAATCGTGCCGCCGAAGAAATTTGTGCTCGGCGATACCGAGAACGCGTTCAGTGAATGTGCTCATGTTTTCGAAGGCAAGACCGAGCAGAACGGGCAGGAACATCTTTATATTGAGACGCAGGGTGCATACGCGGTGCCGACCGAGAATGGCGGTTTGAAGGTTTATTCTTCGACGCAGGGACCGACTGCCGTGCAGCGTGCGGTTTGCCGTGTGACGGGACTCTCGATGCACGAGGTCGAGGTCGATGTTCAGCGTTTGGGCGGCGGCTTTGGTGGAAAAGAAGATCAGGCAAATGCTTGGGCCGGAATTGTCGCGGTCGCGTCGCAACTGACAAAACGGCCTGTAAAATATGCACTTCACCGTATGGAAGACATGCGTATGACCGGCAAACGGCATCCGTATTCGTCCGATTACAAGATCGGTCTCGACGCCGATCTCAAGATCGTCGCCTACGAGGCTTCGTTCTACCAAAACGCCGGTGCCGCTTGTGACCTCTCGCCGCCGGTGCTCGAACGCACGCTTTTCCATTGCTCCAACAGTTACTACATTCCTAATGTCACGGCGACAGCGTATTGCTGTCGCACAAATCTACCGCCGAACACAGCATTTCGCGGCTTCGGCGGGCCTCAGGGGATGTTCGTGATCGAATCGGCGATCGCTCACGCAGCGGAGAAACTTGGCGTTTCAGCGATCGAGATCCAGAAAGCAAATCTGCTCGAAACGGGCGATGAGTTCCCTTACGGACAGATCGCCGAGAGCGAAGCAAGCTCGTCTTGGTCGCAGGCCGATGCGAAATTCGATTTTGGGGCCTTGCAACTACAGGCGGACGAATTCAACGCAGCATCGAAATATTTCAAAAAAGGCGTCGCATTGATGCCGATCTGTTTTGGCATTTCGTTTACCAAAACACCGATGAATCAGGCTCGTTCGCTCGTGCATGTTTACACCGACGGCAGCGTCGCCGTTTCGACCGGAGCCGTCGAAATGGGCCAGGGCGTGAACACCAAAATGGCACAGGTTGCTGCGAGGGTTTTTGGCCTATCGATCGACGATATCAAGGTTCACACGACGAACACGCTGCGAATTGCC
>JANLTF010000574.1:0-7485 GCA_031362825.1 Acidobacteriota bacterium
TAATCGCACCCGAGATCGTCGCGTTTGAAATCGAACTGCGCGAAGGCATGTGCTCCGTCAACGATCGTTTCGATGCCTTTTGACCTCGCCATCTCGCAAACCTTTCGGACCGGCAAGATCTGCCCTGTCAGGTTTATCTGATGCGAGACAAGTATCAACTTGGTTTTAGGCGTCACTGCTCTCTCAAATGCCGTCGCGATGTCATCAACATTCGTAGGAGCGAGTGGAATTTTAATGAGATTGAGTTTCAAACCTTCGCGAAGTTCCCGTTGTTTGAGCGTGGTTATCATTCGCGGGTAATCCTGCGTCGTCGTCAATATTTCGTCGCCCGATTTGAAGTCCATCCCCATTAGAAGGATCTCTAGCGACTCGCTTGCATTTCGTGTGATCGCTATCTCCTCGGCAGAGCAGCCAAACACCTCGGCGAGTCCCGTTCGTACTGTCTCAGATTGCGGCTCGAGCAACTGCCACATCGTGTACGCCGTCGCGTCTTCCTGCTGCCACGTGTAACGGACAAACGCCTCGGTGACCATTCGCGGACTGGGAGAAACACCGCCGTTATTGAGATTAACAATGCCGCGAGTGACCGAAAACGCCTGTTGAATCGTCGCCCAATAATCCTCGTCCATGGCGGCTTGGAGCGGCGAAAGATGCTCGATCGCTTTTCCCGCGGCCTGAACACTCGAAAACAACGACCCAACCACCGACGAAGAAAGAGCCATCAGCCCAAGGCCTTTTCCGGCATTTGAGAGGAAACTTCTGCGGTCTATGTCTTTTACAAAACTACGCTCTGTCATTTCTCTTCCTCCTATTTCTTCGTATTTCGATTGTTAATTACCAACCAGATCCCAATTACCAAAATCATCACGAACATCGGGACGATGCATAAGAGTATTTCTGTTGCACCGAAGATCACTGTCTATGCTGACGCGAGTCCGCTGACTAACTTATCGATCTGATCCTTCGTATTCGTCTCCGTTATGCAAACTAAAAACTCATTCGGTCTCTCCACGTAGTATTTCGACAAAGCGAGTCCGCCAACAATGCCGTTTTCGGTGCGGACTTTTGATAAAACTTCGTCGGCCAGTTTTGATGAGCGGACGACGAATTCGTTGAATGTTGGTGACGAGAATGCGATCTCGTAGCCTTCGATCGCGGCGATCTGTTCTTTGGCGTATGCGGCTTTTTGGGCATTCTGCATCGCAACCTCTTGCAGCCCTTTTTTGCCCATGGTTTCCATGTAAATGGTCGCGGCTAGGGCGATGAGGCCTTGGTTTGTGCAAATGTTCGAGGTCGCCTTTTCGCGGCGGATGTGCTGTTCGCGGGTCGAGAGCGTCAATACGAAACCGCGGTTTCCATTTTTGTCGTACGCGACTCCGCAGAGGCGTCCGGGCATGTTGCGGACATATTTTTCTTGTGTTGCGAACAACCCGACATGCGGGCCGCCGAATCCCATCGGCACACCCCACGACTGGCCTTCGCCGACAACGATGTCGGCACCGCATTCGCCCGGCGTTTTGAGCAATCCAAACGATATTGCTTCAGTTACGACGACGACAAACAATGCACCAACCGCATGAGCGGCATCGGCAAGTGATCTCAGATCCTCGATACAGCCAAAGAAATTAGGCGACTGAACAACGAGAGCCGCCGTTTTGTCATCCAGGGCATCGAGGCCAACAACACGTCCGGTGGATTCGTCAAAACCTATCTCGACGATCTCGCTGTCGCCGTGCTGATCGTACGTCGTAGCTACCTCGCGGTATTCAGGATGGACGCTTTTTGCGACGACTATCTTTTCGCGGCGAGTGACACGCTGTGCCATCAGATACGCTTCGGCCATGGCGGTCGAACCGTCGTACATCGACGCGTTCGCGACCTCCATTCCGGTCAACTGGCAGACGAGAGTTTGAAATTCAAAGATGTACTGCAACGTGCCCTGGGCGATCTCGGGCTGATATGGCGTGTACGAGGTGAAAAACTCGCTCCGCTGGATCAGATGATCGACGATCGTCGGCGAGAAATGTGAGTAAACCCCGGCGCCGAGAAATGACGGTTTCGTTGCCGCCGTATTCTTTGCAGCCATGCCTTCCATCGCGGCGATAACTTCGCTCTCTGCCAGCGGATCGGTCACGTTTAGCACACGATTTAGTTGGACGTCCTCGGGTATCGAGCGAAATAATTCTTTGGCGTTTGAAAGCCCAACAACGGCAAGCATTTCGTCGCGTTCTTCGGGTGAATTTGGTATGTATCTCATCTATAAATTGTCGAGTTCCAAGATAATGTCTGCGAAATTACGATAATAGCAAACACACCTAAACAAAGTGAAAAAGCCGCGAGTAAATTACTCACGGCAATTGATTAGCTTTTGTAATATGAATCCGGCCCCGGTCGCCTATGCGGATGCTTCGAGATATTCTTCGTACTCGACAGCGGAGAGCATTTTGTCAGCTTCGAGCGGATTGTCCATCTTTAGTTTGACCATCCAGCCATCGCCGTAGGCGTCGTTGTTAACGGCCTCGGGCGTGTCGTTGATACCGTCGTTGACCTCGGTCACCTCGCCGGCGAGCGGCGTAAAGATCTCGGACACGGCCTTGACCGATTCGACCGACCCAAACGCCTCGTGCGTACCAAAATGATCGCCAACACGCGGCATATCAATATAAACAACATCGCCAAGCGAGTGCTGTGCGTAATCGGTAATTCCGATCGTGGCGATATCACCGTTGACCTCGACCCATTCGTGGTCCTTGCTGTAACGTAAGTTTTCTGGAATGTTTGACATAATTTATTTATTTATTAAACGGATTTACGATCGTTAACTTATCTTCGACGACAAACCCATCCTGCATATCTTCGGAATACAAAATATCCGCATTCGCCGTAAACGCAGCCATTACTATTAGACTGTCCCAATAGGAGAAAGAATGACGTTCGCGTAATTCCGACGCTCCGACCAACGCATTTTCGCTCATCTCGACGTAATTATGATTCAAGAAGAACGAAATAAGCAGTCGTCGAATTTCAACTTCAGTGAAGGACGACTTTTTCTTTAGATTCAGGCACGTCTCGTTCGCAACCTGGGAGCTAAAAAATATGTGTCCTTTTAACTTTCTTGCTAACTCGCGAGAGATAGCCGCTTTCTCGCTATCATCGTCGGAAATAGCATAAATCCAAATATTTGAGTCAAGAAAAAACCTAGAGTCTCCTGTCATGTAGTTCGTCTCTTGTTAAGAAAGGTTTTGTTTTGTCTACCTTAATAGGGTTTTCCATTAAATAGTCCAGATAATCTCTTGCTCGATCGAGATCTCTGTCGTTGGCTTCGTCGCGGTCGAAAAAAGGTTGCGGCTCGCCAATGATGATTACGTGAACCGATCCGCGCTTTACTTTCTTGCCTAGACCGTGCGGAATCGAGATAATGTCATCATTTCCAAGCGTGGTTTGAAATTCGATCGCTTCCATACAAAAAAAATGCTATTTCGCCCGCTTGTAAAATGGCGTCGGTACTACTTTGGCTCCAACGTGTCGGCCTCTGACATCAATTTTAATTTCTTGTCCGATATTTGCAAACTGCGGCGGCAAAAACGCGAGGCCAATGTTCTTTTTCAGGAACGGAGCAGGTGAACCGCTGGTCACCACGCCGACCTTTTCGTCGCCGACGTAGATATCCATCTCATCGCGGCCGATACCGGGCTCGGTCATTTCGAAGCCGACGATCTTCCGTTTTACACCTGATTCTTTCTGAGCGGCAATGTTATCAGAGCCGGTGAACTCGCCTTTGCCGAGTTTCGTGATCCAACCGAGGCCGGCTTCGAGAGTTGTGATGTCGTCGCCGAGTTCGTGGCCGTAGAGCGACATCGCAGCTTCGAGCCTTAATGTGTTCCGAGCGGCGAGGCCGCAGGGAAGTATCCCGGCTTCGCTCTCATATTTGCCGGTCTCTAGTAGCTTGTTCCAGAGCTGTTCGGCAAACTCGGGAGCGGCGTAAACCTCAAAACCGTCTTCGCCCGTATAGCCTGTACGAGAGATGATAGAGTCAACGCCGTCAACCTTGCCGGTCGTAAAATGGTAGTACTTGATCGCTCCGAGATCCGTCTCGGTCAGTTTCTGCAAAATCCCCGTTGCGTTCGGGCCTTGGACGGCGATCTGGCAATAGTCCGCCGACGCATTTCGCAAACCGAGGTCGTCGTGTTCAGAATGGTGCGACTTGATCCACGCCCAATCCTTTTCGGTCGTGCCGGCGTTTACGACGAGCAGCAACCGATCATGGCTAAAACGATAAACGAGCAGATCATCGACAACACCGCCGTGGGCGTTGGTCAGCGCCGAGTAATGTGCCTGGCCGTCGATGAGTTTGGTGACGTCGTTGGTCGTAAGGCGATTGACAAAGTCGATCGCGTCCGGCCCTTCGACCCAGATCTCGCCCATGTGCGACACGTCAAACAACCCCGCCGCTGTTCGGCAGCGCATATGCTCTTCGATCACGCCGGCCGGATACTGCACCGGCATATCCCAACCGCCAAAATCCACCATTTTCCCGCCGAGACTTCGATGCGCCGCGTTCAGCGGAGTTTTTTTCAATTCTGTTTCAGACATATAAATGAGTGTAAATTAGAGGTTTAGAGCGAGCAAGTTGTGGCGATAAATAAGGAGAGATCTTGGCGGGGCACGCGAGCAAGAAAGGGCCTAATCGGGCACCGGTTCAGTTCTTTTTCTTTTTCTTCTCAACCTCTGTCGGCAGTTTGGTTACTGCTTCGAGGATGGAGTTGCAGGAATCGATGGAGTCGAGGATGACGCCTTTTTGCATTTGGTCGGTGGTGGCGTCGAGTTCTTTTTGCAGAGCCGGTTTGTAGCGCGTAGCGGCCGAGGCGAGCGTGCGAACGGCTTTTGGGAAGAGCTCGGCGAGCGTTTTCGGGTTCTTCTCTTCGGGGTCGGGCAGAATGGCAGAGTCGGGGCGTTCGGAGATGTTGTCGATGTCGTCAATTGCCTTTTGGAGCAGGCGTTTGATGTCAAACAGCAGGTCGAGACGCTCGCCTTTTGGCATGTCGCCCCAGGCATCGGATTCTTTTTTTCCGACCGGAGTTGTGACGTCGATCTTTAACAGGCCAAAACGGCGGTCGGCCGCGTGGACGAGAACCTCGATACGGCGGTCTATCTCTTGAGCGTCGCGGACGAGTTCGATCTCTGCGTCGGTGAGAAAGTCACGGCGTTGAGCGTTGGCGTTGCCAAGGCAACAGGCAAAAGTCAAAATGCAAATTAAAGAGCAGAACGCGGTTCGTCGGACGTCGAAAGGGTTGAAACCGAACATTTTGCCTTTTGAATTTTGAATTTTTACTTTCATAACTTTCCTGCCGGTCGTGTTTCCTTCCTAATTATTTGGAACGACTGTGTCGCCGAATAGCGGTTCGATGGCCTTTGAGCGCGTCTCGCGTAGATGTTTGACAAGCTTAAAGACGTACGGCTCGTATTTTGGCGGCAATTCGCGGCGGATGAGTTCGAGCCGCGGAGCAAACCCGCGAAGGCCGATCTCGTAACGCTTTAGGTTGCTGCGCATTTTGTTACTGCCCGTGTTGCGGCGATACAGATAGTCCAGCGTGTTGTCCAACAGATAGTGAAATGCACCGAGTTCGACGTAGAGATTGAAATAATCCTGAGCTTCAAAGAATTTCTCAGCACTCTTTAAATGTGCGTCCATGTACGCAAGTGCGAGGATAGTGCGATCTTTCTCGTCGGTTTCGGCCTCGAGCCGTGCTTTCTCTTCTTTCGCGATGACCTTTGAGGGCGGCGGAACCGAGTCGGGCTGGGCGGATGCCGCAATTGAGAATGTAAAATTGAAAATTAAGAATAAAAGACAAAGCAAAGGCACACGGACGATGCGCCAACGCGATGACAGGCTTCTTCTTTTTTTCAATTCTCCATTCTCCATTTTCAATTCTCAATTACTTCTTTTGGTTTTCATTTCCTTGATCTGCTTCTGCAACGAAGGGATGCGTAGGTTTACTTTGTCGATCTCAAGCTGGTTCCGGGCCGGATCGGCGAGCCGAATAAATTGCTGATAGTTTGCCATTGCGTCTAGGTATTCTGACAGTTGATCGTGTACCACCGCAAGCAAAAAATGCGCAATCGCGTTGTCCGGCATCTTTGCGGCTATCCACTGATAGGCCGCCTTTGCCTCGGAATACTGTTTTAGCTGATAAAGAGCGGCCGCGAGGTTCACTCGCACGGTAGTATTTTCGGGAGCAACTTCGAGTATTCGTTTGAACAATAGAACCGCCTGATCAAACCGTTTCGCCTGTACCAGGGCAGCACCGTAACCGATCGCGTGGTTGATATTATTCGGCTCGGCCCCGGATGCTCGGCGGCAATAGTCGAGGGCTTTGTCAGGAGCCTCGAGTCGATTGAGAATGCAAAGGCGCCCGAGATAGCTCGCATTTTTCGGGTCTTTTTCCAGCAGTGATTCGAGTTGTACGGCATCTTGTGACGAAGATGCGGTGATGCTAGTTCGCAAGGCTTCTGCTTCCGCTGACTTTATCTTTAATAAATCGAGTTGTTTTAAGGCGACGTCAGGTTTTCCCTGAGCCGCGGCGACTCGGGCTTGCAGAATTATCGTCGAGGTTTGGTTCGGGGCTAGTTTTGCAAGCGAATCGGTATAAGACGCAGCCTGTTCGATATCACTGTCGTTGAGAGCGAGCTCGGCAGCAAATTTGATCGCGTGTACGTTTTTCTGATCAATGGCGAGCGCATTTTTGAGTGAAGACCGAGCGTGGGCCTTGTCGCCAACCGCATTCTCTATCGCGGCACGTGCCGACCAGATGGATGCCGGAACTTTCATCTTGCCGTCCGTCAAACTTCGAAGTTTCACGAGTGTTTCGAGCAAAACCTTTGACGGCGTCGCCGAATGAAGCTGGAGATCGACAAGGGCCGCGTAAGCAGGGAAGTTGTTCGCGTCGAGTTCGATTGCCTTCGCGAGAGTCTCTGCCGCTTCGGTGCTCAACCGTTTCGCCTCAGCGGAATTTGCCGATTCAAGTGCGGCCAGCTGTCTGCGAACCAGCACGTCACCGAGCATTGCGAGTGCGAGCGACCACTCGGGCCGTTCCTCGATCGCCTTGCGAAACGAGCTCTCGGCGTCGGTGACTTTGTTGAGAGCCAGGTAGGCGATGCCTTTCTGATACTGTGCCTCGGGAAAATCTTCTACGAGAGCGATCGCCTTTTCGTAAAGTTTGATCGCACCCGTTAGGTCGCCCTTTTCATGAGCGTCCTGAGCCTGATTGAAGATAGCGACCGAATCTTGCGGTTCATCGTCGTCACCCTGAGCAAACGATTGGGGCCCCGATAGGCCAAGTGCCGCAACGCAGAGCAATCCTGTGATTATTGCGTGCCTCGTCAAATTTAAACTGTTGATCAAAATACGATCTCTAATCATTGGCAGATGCAAAAAGTTTATCATTCGAACAAACAAAACGCTATGTTTTTTGCGATTTGTAAGGG
>JANLTF010000588.1:0-6803 GCA_031362825.1 Acidobacteriota bacterium
CGACACGCTTAAAATGCTGCACCGTATGCGCCGCCTGGATCGACCCTTTCGAGGCTTCCTCCGGCGTGATCTCGTCGAGGCTCTCCCAGAATTTCGGATCTTCTTTGAGAGCGTTCATCACAACCTCGTATCGAGCCGGAGTCTCCGGATGGCCTTCGCCGGTATTGTGTTTCTGATAGATCGGATGGTGAACGAGTGCTGTCGTCATACTTTGAATTTACCACAGAGACACGGAGACACAGAGAAGACGAATCGACAGCCCGTGTCTGGTTGCCCCAAAGTCTCTGGGCTCTGTGACTCTGTGGTCAAATGAAGGCCGTTTCGTGGAGCAATTCATCCTTTGCAAAACGCTCGATCGAGAGACATGAAACATCAAGGAACTTTGATTCGCCATCAAGAATGATCTCACTTAACGCCCGTCCGGTAGCGGGTGAATGCATAACACCGTGGCCAGAAAAGCCGTTGGCGAAATACAACCCGCTCACCTCGCAGCCGCCAAGGATAGCGTGATGATCGGGTGAATTCTCGTACAATCCGGCACGGCATTTTTCGCGAATGACCTGAGCTTTCGCCAAAAACGGAGCGCGGTGGCGGGCTTTTTCATAAACGCGTTCAATAAATGACTCTTCGAACTCGTTCGAATAATCTGGACGCTCGTCCGGCTCGGCGTATGCAAATAGAACTTCGTGAGTCGAGTTTCTCGCTGGCCGAAAATGAAATCCATTTGACAGATCGATGACCATCGGCAAATTTGGAGGCAAAAGTTTGTGGCTTCTCGCCCAGACAATCTGTCTTCGAAGTGGTTCGACCGGAAGTTCTATCCCGGCTGTCGTTGCAAGTTCGGCCGCCCACGCACCGGAGCAAAGTACGACCTTTTCGCATTCGATCATGCCAAAATCCGTCTCAACGCCCGCCACGCGGCCTCCGGTAACGTTGATCGACCTGACTTCCCTTGCGGTTTCGACTCGCGCTTCGTTCGCTTTTGCTTGGGATAAAAAGCCGTCGAGTATCGCCAGCGGATCGACAAAACCGTCTCGCGGGCCAAAGCTGCCGCCCGCTATATCATCGCAATGCAGGCCGGGAACCATCGTCGCGATCGTCCGCGTATCGACCGACTCGACCTCGTGATAGCCCAGCGATCTCTGTTTTTCGCCCGATCGCTTTAGAAAAGCTAGTTGTTCGTCATTGGTCGCGACAAATAAATAACCGCGAGGCTCATACCGGCAATCGACTTCCCAATCGCGGAAGAAATCGAGCGAGTAAAGCGAGAGTTTGATGTTGATATCAGTTTCAAACTGGGCCCGAACGCCCCCCGTAGCCTTGCCCGTCGAGCCTAGGCCGAGAGCATTCTCGCGTTCGAGGATCAGCACATCGCGGCAGCCACGCTGTGTCAGGTGACATGCTACCGAAGCTCCGACCACGCCGCCGCCGATGATTACGATCTCTGCCTTTTGCATCTATTCAGATTCGAAGCCCGATGCCTTCAGAACAAAATCGGGAACCGTCGGTTCGTCTGGCAAAATCTCCTTCATTCCACGTTCGAGCGCCCAGCGATGCAGCCACGAGATGCCCGCGGCACCGACGAACGTATCCGGCAGCAAATAGGCAATATTATTCAAGGCCGTTTCAAGGTCCACAAATTTATAGCCTCGCCTTACGAACATCGCCGCCAAGTCATCAAAATAGTCGGAGTTGATAAAATTCGCGTGGATCAACAGCGTCTGCGGCATTTCCCAACCGAAAAGCTTCACCGATTGCCGTTCCCAATATTCAAGTTTCGCCTCCATATATGGAACGTAAGCGTCGCCGACCTGTTTCATCAGCTTTTTGTCCTTTTTATCGAACGCGTTGTCGTAGGCCCGCGAGAAAATGTAATCGGCGTTGTCGAATGTGATCGGCGCGATCGTATAACCGTGTTCCTCAAGAAAAGTGTCAAACTTCTCTTTCACCTCCAACGTCCGCCCTGTCTGTAAAAACGGATGGCGAAAGAACCGCATCTCGCGGCCCTTTGTTTTCAGCAGCTCTTTTGTGATCGTTTCGCCTTTGAGCAGATCGGCTTCGTAATCGACAAGTTCGATCCTGTTCAGGCTGCGATGCGAAAATGTGTGGTTACCAAGTTCTAGGCCGCCTGCGATCCAAAGACGCAGCAGATCGATCTGCTTCTCATCCCGCTTGTCTTTGGCGTAAAGCTTGTTCTCGTTAACAAACCCGATCGCCGGGACCTTTGCCCTTTTGATATGGGCAAGGAGTTTCTTCGTGATCTGCTGCCGATTCTTGAGATCGCCGCGGGTCGAAACTACGGGCAGATCGTCGATCGTCACTGCGACCGTTCGCTGGGACGTTCGTGCCGAAACGGTCACAACCGTAAGAATAAGGAGTAAGACGGCTTTCATCACTTTGCAAAGACACTGTCAAAATCAGCAAAGCCCTTAAACTCCAGCGCATTGCCGCTCGGGTCGAGAAAGAACATCGTCGCCTGTTCACCAACTTCGCCGGCGAATCGGATCTTTGGTTCGATAATAAATTCCACGCCGCTTGCTCTGAGTTTGTCGGCCAATGCCCGCCATTCTTCCATCGGCAAAATGATGCCAAAGTGCGGCACCGGCACATCGTCCGCGTCGACGTGATTAGAAACTCGTTCGCTCACCGCAGATGAAAGATGCGTTACGATCTGATGTCCGTAAAGGTTAAAATCGATCCAATGGTCCGAGCTTCTACCTTCGGGACATTCCAGTATGCCGCCATAAAATTCACGGGCAGCATCGAGATCATTAACCGGAAATGCAAGGTGAAATAAGTTTTTCATATGGTTCTTATCCGTTTTCATCCGTGTTAATCTGTGGCTAATTCTCTTATGAGCGAAAACGTAACAAAATTTGTCGATGCTCTCGCCGCTAGCCTTGAAAACAGCACGTTCGTAAAGCTTACTCTCGGCAATTATAAGGGCGCTGACGAGCATCTGCAAAAGTTGCTTGTGCGGCTCGTAAATACGAAAAAGGGCACGCGGCTTTTCTTTCTTTATCGGGGCGATACCCGCGACACCGCAAAGAACTTTGACCACAATACGGGCGTCGCTTTGATAGGTGAAGCACTAAAAACCGGTTTTCACAGCGGCCACCTTTTTACGACCGCGAACGACTTTCAGCTCGACATCGGTAAAAAGGGCAAATCGCGGCTAAACATCGCAAAACCTACATTCAGGACCGCTCCGCCGCTCGAACATGACCGTGAAAAGATTGCTCAGATCGATCCGAACAGTTCGTATCTAAAGCTCCTCGGCATCTCCGACGACAATGGCCGCGTCCGCGACCGCGAGCAGCACAAATGGCGGCAGATCAACAAATTCGTCGAGGTACTCGCGAGCCTGGTCGATAAATCCGAATTGAAAGAACGCAAGGAACTCCTCATCGTCGATATGGGCTCGGGCAAAGGCTATCTGACATTTGCCGCATACGATTATTTCAAAAATATCCGCGGAGTCGATGTCCAGATCACCGGCGTCGACACAAAACGCCAACTTGTCGACCTCTGTAACGGCATCGCGGCCGCGTCGCAGTTCGACGGCCTCAATTTTGTCGTCGGCACGATCGGCGAATACGATGTTGGGAATGTCAATATCCTCATCGCCCTTCACGCCTGCAACACCGCAACCGACGATGCCATTTACAAAGGCATCACCGCCCACGCCGATCTGATCGTCATGGCCCCGTGCTGCCATCAGGAAATCCGACCGCAGATAAAGCCACCAACAATGCTCCGCGACATCCTAAAACACGGTGTCATGCTCGAACGCACTGCCGAAACAATAACCGACGGGCTCCGTTCCTTATTATTAGAACGCAGCGGTTATGCGACCAAACTCTTCGAATTCGTCTCGACCGAGCACACGCCAAAAAACAATATGCTCGTCGGCACGCGCTTAAAAAAGCCGCTAGATTCCAAGCAATTTGCTGACGAGATCATCGCAATAAAGGATCACTACGGCATCCGCGAACAGCATCTCGAAAAGCTCTTAACATCCGGAATTGAAACCATAGATGGACACGGATAAACACTGATTTTTTTCTGTTTTTTCTGCGGCTATCTGTGTTAATCTGTGGTTAATTTTCCTTATGCAATCGAACGCAACCTCACCTGAAGCATACATCGAAGGTCTCCCTGAAGATCGTCAAGCTGTGATCTCGGCGATGCGCGACGCTATCAACCGGAACATTCCGCCGGGCTTCGAGGAGCAAGTGGGCTATGGCCATTTCGGTTGGGTCGTGCCGCATCATGTCTATCCGCCGGGCTATCACTGCAACCCGAAGGATCCGCTGCCGTTTCTCGGCATCGGTTCGCAGAAAAACCACATTGCCCTCTATCACATGGGCATTTACGCCGATCCTTCGCTACTCGCGTGGTTTCAGGTCGAATGGCCGAAACATTCGGACCGCAAGTTGGATATGGGCAAGTCGTGTATTCGGTTCAAAAAACCGGAACACGTCCCAGTTGCCCTGATCGGCGAACTGGCTTCAAAAATGACGCCGGCTGAGTGGATAGAGATTTATGAAAAGACATTGAACCGATAGCCAAAGCGTTTCACTTGACCATTATCACTTTCGGACATATGATTAAGGATTGCGTTATCACACGCATCGCTTATATACGGCGAAGGAAGTGACAAATATGAAACCAGAAATACACCCTAACTACACCGAAATCTCAGTGATCTGTGCCTGCGGCAGCACGTTCCAGACACGCTCGACGATGAAGGACGACCTCCATATAGAAATTTGTTCGGCTTGCCATCCGTTCTTTACCGGTAAGCAGAAACTGGTCGACACGGCTGGACGCGTTGACCGCTTTAACAAACGTTACGCTCGCGGTGCCGCTGAGGCCGCTAAATAAATTGGTAGTATCGACTGACAGATATTAGCTAGTACAAACTGACGCCGACCTTTAGCGCCATGTCCTCAAAGTGTGTCGATCACACTCGCGACAGGTGAAAAAAGGCCGGCGTTAGTTATTTATATAAATTTGTATGGATAAGATCTTTGCGATCGACTGGCAGTCGATGTTCGTGCCGACCGAATCCATACTTGAGGTGCTGATCCGCGGGACGATCATGTATCTCGCGATGTATTTTCTGCTGCGGATATTCCGGCGGCAGTCGGGTTCGGTCGGGATCGCCGACCTTCTCGTTATCGTCGTCATCGCCGACGCCGCTCAAAACGGCATGGCTGGCGATTCGAAATCGATTACTGAGGCGCTAATATTGATAACGACGATCGTCCTGTGGGATTTTTTCTTTGACTGGCTCGGATTTAAGTCAGTAATGTTCGGTCGAATTCTTGAACCAAAACCGCTGCTTATGATCGAGAACGGCAAGGTTTTGAAAATGAATCTTGAGAAGGAATTTATGTCCGAAGACGAACTGATGAGCCAACTCAGACAGCAAGGACTCGAAAACGCTGATTCGGTCAAAAAATGCTACCTCGAAAGCAACGGCCATTTCAGCGTGATACTGCAACCGAATAAACAAAAAGGCAACTAAAACGGGTATTTGACCGTCAATTAGACGTTATGAACAACACTTGGACAGCACGAAAACTTAAGTTTATCCACACCGTCTTCGCCCTCGAACGGGACCTTATCGTTGGCGGCCAGGCCGTAATGGAAGGCGTCATGATGCGCACTCCGTCTGCCTACGCGATCGCTTGCCGCCGAACCGACGGCTCGATAGTGACGACGGCCGAGAGCTTACCGAAGTGGAGCGATAAGTATAAATGGCTCAATACGCCGGTGCTTCGCGGAGGTGCGACGCTGATCCAATCGATGGCATTGGGCGTCAAAGCGTTGAATTTTTCGGCTCGTATCTACGAAGAAGATCTGAAAGCACAAGAAGAACTCGAGAAAGCAAAAGCGGGCGAGACACAGGTCGCATACGTTGACGGCACCGAGGACGAGAATTTTCTAAAGGCTCCCGTCAAGGTCGTAATGCCCGATGAGACAAAGAAAAAATCGAATACGGGCCAATCGGCGGGTGCGGTGGGCTCGATCATTTTTGCCCTCGGATTTAACATTCTTTTATTCATCGTCGCTCCGCTTGTTCTGACAAACGTCTTGTTCATCGCCCTCGGCTGGGCTGAAGCTCCGGTCTTGTTGGCTGATGCCGGCTGGCTTGAAACGATCAAAGCTTATGTCTGGAAGATCAAGCTCGACTCTCTAGGAACGTGGATCGGGTTCAACCTTATCGACGGCCTGATCCGAATGGTGTTTTTCATCATTATGATCTTCTCGATGTCTTTTCTGAAGGACATCCGCCGCGTTTTCGAATATCACGGTGCGGAACATAAAACGGTCTTCACATGGGAAAAAGGCCTCGAACTGACGCCGGAAAATGCGACGACGATGAAGCGCCAGCACCCGCGTTGCGGCACATCATTCCTGATGGTCGTAATGCTAGTGGCGATCGTTCTATTTTCGGTCATCAATTTTGAAGCGACGTGGCTAAACCTCGTCGTCCGCATCGCTCTAATGCCGCTCGTCGCCGGTCTTTCATATGAAGTTATCCGGTACGCAGCCAAAAAAGAATCGAGTGCGATCTTCAAATTCATGACACTTCCCGGCCTCTGGCTGCAGAACATCACGACACAGGAACCTGACGAACAGCAACTAGAAGTCGCGATCAAGGCTCTCGACGAGTCACTAAAACTAGAGCCGCAGACGGCTTAAAACCATTGCACCACAGAGTCACAGAGGACATAGAGAATGCAAAAAATATTTTCTTAACTCTGTGACTCTGTGGTGAATAATTCCTATGT
>JANLTF010000597.1:0-2377 GCA_031362825.1 Acidobacteriota bacterium
CCGGCACCGAACAGGCAAATTCGGGTAGGGAAGTGGAACGACAGTTTAAAGACATCTGACGTCAACCAGATCTGGACCGAACTGCACAGGATAGTGTCGTCGCATCCGCTGGTTCGCGCGTCTAAACGTGCCGGCTTTCTCGTGGAAGAAGGCAAGCACAACGCTTACACCGACCTGACGCAGGAACTGTTCGTCGCCCTACTCAGCAAAGAGCGTTTTCAGCATTATATCGACACGGCAATGTCCGACGCCGAGATCGAGGCCGAGATCAGTCAGATCGAGCTGACCAATATGCTCACGGCCGAGCTGCGAAAACGCTATCCGGAATCGTACCGTCTCGCACGCCGCATATCGACGCTTATTCAGACGGGCAAGGCATTCAAGCGTTTTGATAACATCGGAAATCCTGAGGCTCATCGCCGTTTGGCGGATCGCCTTTATGGCCTTTCCGATTGGAAAGAGCAGAAGATGCGCAAGGACGTGCAGGAAATGGACGAGCGTGTCAAGGCAGTTTCGTTCCAGAGCCGCGACACGCGTATGGTCGGCTGCACGGGCGATGCGCAGATCGTGATCAGCAACGTAGAGCTCGAAAAACTGATAATCCGCGTGTTCAAGGCGATCGATTCACCGGTGGATGTTCGTTCGCTGCGGTCGTTCGTTATGTCGCGTCTTCCGATCATGGACATTCATCTTGTTCCGGTCGGATCGGGTGGCAGCGATGATGACGAAGACCGGATGCAGTTCGAATTCAAGGACACCGGCGAAACGCCTGAGGAAGACCTGCTTCGGAACGAAGCCGAACAGGAAGCGGCCGGATTTGTCGATGGATTTTTGGAGACGCTGCACAAATCGGTCCGCGGGAAATCGAAACAGTACGACCGTATGATCAACGTGCTCTGGCACTGTTATCTTGTCTCGGACAGCGGCAATCAGCTCGTGGTCGCGGAGATGCTAGGCGTGTCTGATTCGCTGGTTTCGGATTACCGCAAACGCATCGAGGCCAATCTGCAGCAGCTTACGTTCAGCGGCGTCAACGAGGCACGACAGTTCGAAAAGGCCCTGAAATTAAAAGTGCGTGACATGATAACGATGGATCACGAGGAAGTCGCGGCTTAGCAATTCCTTGGAGGGAAGACAGCCGCAGATGTCATTTAACGGAAAAAAGAGCCGGGATCACGAACCGTTCTCGTCGTCAGTGAAAACTAACGGCGGAGCGGTTCGCGGCGATTTTGCGTCAACAAAACGGCCTGTTTCGGCAGCGGCTGTGGTTAACGAAACGGCGGACGGGTTGCGGAACCTGAACAGGCAAGACAAGGCGTCGACGTTTGAAAAGACCGAACGAGTCGAGGTCAAAACGCCGGAGATCGTTGCTCCTGCAATAGCCGAAGAGACCGTAGCGAAACCGAAAGCAAACACAAAATCTGCCAAAAAGGCTGAGAAGGCCGAGAAGGATCGAGAGCTATTGTCAGCCGAGCGTTGGCTGGTGCGGAACGGACATTTTGGCACGTATATCGGGCTGTTTTTGTTTTCGATAATGGTGCTGTTCCGGCCGTATGAGATCATTCCGGGGCTCGGGTTCTTGGCATCTACGGCTTTCTATTTTGCCCTCGCGACGCTACTGATCTACGTACCTTCGCAACTTGCGACCGAGGGCAATCTGACGATGATGTCCACCGAGGTCAAGGCGATCCTCGCGATGACATTGATCGCGCTCGTGACGATCCCGATCGCCAAAGATCCGGGCCTGGCGTGGGAGAAATTTGACGATCCGTACATCAAATCGGTCGTCATATTTATCGTTTTGGTAAATGTGGTCCGTACCAAAAAACGTTTGATGGGCCTGATGTGGCTGTCGTTTGGGATCGCAGTTTATCTGTCGATCGCGGCCCTCAATATGTATCTCAAAGGTGAGTTCAACGTCGAGGAATACCGCGTCGGGGTCGATGTGGGCGGGATGTTTGGGAACCCGAATGAGATGGCGATGCACTTTGTGATGATGACGCCGCTCGTTATCGCTCTCGGCATCGCGGCGAAGCAAAAGGTCTGGCGGTTTATCTATTTCGCGATGGCGTTTTTGTTTGTTGCGGCGAATATGGTGACGTTCTCGCGGGGCGGATTTCTCGGTCTGCTGGCGGTCGGCGTCGTGCTGGCGTGGAAGATCGGGCGGCGCCAGCGTTTGAATGTGTCGATCGCGTCGATCATTATCGGCGGTATCGCGATCGTTGCGGCACCGGGCAATTACGGGTTGCGAATGCTCTCGATCTTTATTCCAGGACTCGATGCGGTCGGTTCGTCCGATCAGCGAAAAGAGTTGCTCGAACGCTCGATCCTGGTCACCCTGCGAAACCCTTGGGGCATCGGCATCGGCAATTATCCG
>JANLTF010000041.1:0-8837 GCA_031362825.1 Acidobacteriota bacterium
CACCTTGTCGAAGAGATTGAGGTGATCTACAACGCCGATGACACCGTCCGCGAACGCCGTCCGCGCAAGAAAGAGCAGCAAAATATGAATGGCGAGTTCCCGATGCGTTGGACGGGTAAGTTTATTAAAAAGGACGAGGCCGCACACCGGTTCGTATTTACCAACAAAAAACAGCTTGTTCATATCAACGGCCTGACGTTCGATTTTCTGTTTGAAATGGCCAAGGACTTGGATGAACGAAACTCACTCTTGCTGGTTCGAGGAGGCGAGAAAGGCAATGAACCGCTCGTTATGAATCGAGGCGGAAAGCCGTACAATGCCTTTCTTGAAGGCCGCGTCAAGGGCGATGCGTATTGCCTAATACTGCATCTATCAAATATGGAGCTGAAGAAACCAAAGCGGGCGGCGGCTGGATGATGCTAAATCTCGACTTCGACAAAAAGAAATTCGCCTGCAAATTCGGCTATTGCACTGGCAAGGCGCCGGACCTGGCCGACCCTTCGCTGCATGTAAAATCGCAGGATTACAAACGCCGCGTTAGCGGTGCGATGAAGGCGATCTCGGCCGAAGACGCGTTCAAGCTGCCAAAAGCAAAGGGCTATTTTGTCTCGCGAAAGTACGACGGCGAGAACGCGATGCTATTTTTTGACGGCGAAAAAATGATCTCCGTAAATCCCGGCGGAACCGCTCGTATTGGTCTGCCGGTGTTCGAAGAAGCCGCGGAACTGCTAAAAAAAGCGAAGGTTGAGTCGTGTATTCTCGGGGCCGAAATATACGTCAAGGAAGATGCGACCGCCGCTCATCCTGTGCAACAAGTTGTTCGCGTTTTGCGCGCCCCGCCCTCGCAAGAAGCTCTCGAAAAGCTCGGCCTTGCGGTCTTTGACGTCATTGAGTTTGACGGCAAGCCCGTGAACGAGACTGCCCAGGTTTTCGAACTGCTTGGCAAGTGGTTTGATAAAGGAAAGAAAGTTCATGTCGTAGAAAATCACAAAACCGACAAGATTGACGAGGTGATGACCTATTTCACCGAATGGGTCGTCGGCCAGGGAGCCGAGGGCGTTGTTGTCCGTCATGATCAGGCTGGTTGGTACAAGATAAAGCTGCGGCACAATCTAGATGTCGCAATCATTGGTTACTCCGAAGGTACGGACGCCCGTAAAGGAATGCTCCACGATATGTTGGTTGCCGTAATGCGTTCTGACGGCACGTTCCATGAATTCACACGTGTCGGCGGTGGTTTTACTGAAGAAGAACGCAAAACGATCGCTGCCGATCTCAAAAAGCGAATTGTTCCTTCGGATTATGTTGCCGTAAACAACGATTACGTCGCCTACGAAATGATCAAGCCTGGCCCCGTGATCGAGATATCTTGTCTCGACATGATCGCCGAACGTGCCCGCGGTGGCCCAGTGAAACGGATGGTTCTGGATTGGGATGGTAAGCGGTACTCAGCTCTTCTCAGAATGCCATTGGTCAGTGTGATCTCGCCGCAATTTATCCGCATTCGCGACGATAAAGAGGCGGTTTTGGATGACGTAAACATCAGTCAGGTCAGCGATCTGGTCACGGTCCCCGAAGCCGACAAAAGCGCCCATGCAGACGATGATCCCGCCAGTGAGTTAATGGAACGGACCGTATATACAAAGGTTATGAAGGGCAACACAATGGTTCGAAAGCTGCTTCTCTGGAAGACGAATAAGAAGGACGGCGACGACTTCCCTGCATACGTCGTGTATCTGACCGATTTTTCGCCCAACCGCCAAAACCCGCTCGAACGGGATATCAAGATATCCAACAACGAGCGAAAGGCCAAGCAGATGTTCGACGAACTCGCGAGGAAGAACTTTATTACCGGTTGGGAGAAGGCCGCATAAATGCCCGCACCATTCTACGAATTTGCCGGAAACAAACGACTGCTCTGGATAGCGGCGGAATGGGTGCGTTATGCCGACGAACTGGCTGAATGGGCAATGGAACGGCTCGTCAATCGCCGCGACGTATGGAGCCAGTACACGCTGAAAGACGGCAAGATCAGCGTTGTGATGCTGCCGATCGTGGAACGACGCAAGCTCGGGACAGACATGGTGACGCTGAATAAGCTTCAGCGGCATTTTTCCGGCAAATCTCCTGCTCACTTGATCGGGCTGCATTCTATCTCGGACCACGCGACGTGTAAATGGTTTGCGATCGACGTCGACCTTCACGACGAAACTCTGCCCGGAGCCGACGAGGTTGCCCAGGCAAATTTCGAGGCAGCACTCGATTGGGCCGAACGTCTGCGTGAAATGGGAATGGACCCGATGCTGTCGGATAGCAACGGCGTCGGCGGTTACCACGTCTGGGTTTTGCTTGACAAAGAGTATCCGCTGGCCGAGGTCTTTGATTTTGCTGACGACCTCCGTAGCGATTGGAAGCAGTTGGAGCTGCCCCGAAAGCCTGAGATCTTCCCTCCGAAACGCGCCGTCGGCCCGGACGATCTTCCTTACACCTTACGAACTCCCGGCCGTCATCACACTCGGCATCATTACACGCGCTATTGGAATTTTGACGCGATCGGCGGTGAGAATGAGTGGCTCGAAGGCGGCGACGCAATCGAAATGATGATCGCTACACGTCCGTCAAAGCTGCCGCAAAATCCAAAGGCCAGACGTCGCGAAACCCTCGTCCCGGCTCCGATGCCAAAGCCCAAGGCCACCAAACAAAAGCCACGTATCTGTGTCGATCTCGACGGCGTTCTCGCGCAGTATGACAAATGGAAGGGTGTTGACCATATCGGCGATCCCATTCCTGGAGCGCTGGAATTTGCAAAACAGCTAGCAAAGATCGCGGAGATCACGGTGTTTACCTCACGCTGTGCCCAGGACGTACTCGAAGGCTCGCGTATTACGCCCGGCCAATTGCGGATCAAGGTAATTGAATGGCTGGAGAAAAATAAGTTCCCATACACCGATGTTTACACCGGCCAAGGCAAGCCTAGAGCTGCTGCGTTCATCGACGACCGGGCCGTGGCGTGTAGCCCGCAGAACGACAAAGATGCCTTCGAAAAGGCCCTCGATCAAACACGGCTCCTAGTGGCCAAACCTCACGGCCTGCCGAAGAAATTTGTAACACGAGAGGATGGTTAAACAGGAAAGCTGACGATCCGTCCGCGTTCCAACTAAACCTGATCACGCCACTTTAGAACCTCTTCGCGGAGGATTGGATTCTGCTGAAAGCTCGCTGTTTGGCCCTGTGCCGCCGTTGCACGTTGGATGTGCCAATAGCTGAGGCCGAGTTTGCCGACGGCCCTCAGATACTTGCTCCGGGCCCAGTACTTCCCTGAGAACAGTCCGCCGATCAGCCAGAAAGAGCTCTTGAATGCAGATGTAACAGTCTTCGCGAGTTCCGGATCGATCAGTCCGCGAGCAATGTCGATCGCGAGCATCTCGGTCAGGATCTTATTTTGCCGACGCATAATGTAGAGCGAAAATCCTACGAGGAAGCAAAACAGAGGTATTTGTAGAACCGCGTAGCAAATTAGGAATGTGCAAAGACCGATAAGGCCCGGCTGCTCGAGCGACAGGCAAAAACCTAGGCCCAGTTTATCGAATAGATCTGCGCTGTATCCCGCAAGTGCGTTCCATGTTGCGTGCAGGCCGACAGCTACGCAATAGCCGGCGAACGGAGCTGCAACCTTAAGCCAGGTCTTGTGCGTTTCACGGGCGATCCCGCAGCCGATTCCGGTCATCATCGTAAACGAAACGTGCGCGAACGGCGATAGAACGCCACGCAGCAAAAACGTTATGACCAAGGCAACCGGCCCGCCGCTACTGAGTGCCCCGCCGTAGTACAAAACATTTTCTACCGTCGCAAAGCCAAGTGCAATCACACCTGCAAACACGATCCCGTCGAGAATATCGTCAAAATACTTGCGGAAGAAGATCAGCAAGGCAAGAACCCCCAGTCCTTTTGAGCCTTCCTCAAAAACTGGCGCCGAGAATACGGAGCCAACCGCTTCCCCTGCCTCCGGCGAGTAAAGCACGCCGACAGCGGTTCCGAGTACAGTGTTAATGATGAAGGAAACAATGACCGCAAAAAGTGCTCCCCACGCAAAAGCGAGAGCCAGCAGCCAAACCGGTTCCGGGTCGTACCTATCGAGCCAAACGAGCGGGATCAAGTAAATTATCGCCGGGATGAAAGCTATCACCGCAGCGATCGTCGCCGCCACGGGGCCTACGCTAAGGAACATGAGGCCGACGACGATCAGTGCCATAAAGACGATCACAAACAACGTCACGCCGATGCCTATATATTTTCCGGTATTGTCAGGCTCGGTTTTGACGGCCGCCGCACCCAGTCCAAAATTGGCGACGGATGTCTGGAGACTTGCGGGCTCGTTGCGGGCAAGTTGGGTGAATTGAGATATTTGTTCCTGACGGTAGGCCTCCTTTTGGATCGGAGCAAATTGTTGCGGCTCTTGTTCGATCGACACATTCGCGGTCACGCCGTTCTTGCCGAATTGAATGACGTCTCCGGACGTCAGCCTCGCGGTCGTAACTATACTACCATTGACGAGCGTTCCATTCGTGCTTTGATTGTCCGTAACGTAGTATCCATCGGCCTTTGCCTCGATAAAAGCATGCTGCTTCGAGGCGATCCGTTCGGTAAGCGGATCAAATCTGATGCTGCACGTTTCGGCCCTACCGATGCTGAGGAAGCCGCTTTCAAGTTCGAACGTATGTCCGGATAACGAGCCGCCGTTTATCGTCAGTTGCAATTTCATACTGCAATGATAGAAACAAAAAGCCCAAAGTCAAGCTTGTCGCTCAACTTCGGGCTATAAGTCCAATCTTTGCGTAATCTTAGGGTTGAATCGACGCGGGCACGGGCGTGTCTCCACCGGAACCGAAGACCCGAACGCTAAAGCTTCCGTTCGTGCTGTTCAACCGGTACCACGCATTCGAGCTCGGCCTGAAAACCGCGATATCGGCCCTACCATCACCATCGTAATCAGCCGGAACGGGAAGATCCTCGGCAATACCAAAGTGAAGGACATACAAAGAATTCGAACTGCCTGATTTTAGGTAATACCAGTCGCCGTCGCTAGGGCGATAGATCGCGAGATCGGCCTTACCGTCGCCGTCAAAATCGGCGGAAAGCGGACGATCCGTTGGCAATCCGAACGGAGCGATAAGCGCCGTGCCATTTGAACTTCGTTTGACATACCAAACACCGGTCGAAGGCCTGTAGATAGCAAGATCGGCCTTCGCATCGCCGTCATAGTCGCCCGTGAATGCTTTATCACCGTTCAGGCCCCAACCTTCAATGCGGATTCCGGCCGTGCTTTGCTGAATGTACCAGACACCGGTCGAGGGGCGGAAAACCGCGATATCGGTCTTGCCATCCCCGTCATAATCGCCGGGGATCGGAACGTCGGTATTGATACCAAACTGTACCGCCAAGAAATTTCCTGGATTTGAGCTGCGGCGGATCCACCAAGTGCCGGTCGATGGCCGGTAAATAGCCATATCGGATTTGCCGTCGCCGTCATAGTCGCCGGGCGTTATCTTGTCGCCAGGCAATCCAAAGCTAGTCTGAGACGCGGCAGAGTTCGAACTAGTCTCAATGTTCCACACTCCGGATCCGGGATTGAACGCCGAGTAATCGGTCTTCTTGTCGCCGTCGAAATCCGCTACCTGATTCTTTGTCGTTACGTCGATCACATAAAGTCCGGTCGAGAGATCACCGAGAAGAACCTTGTCTTCACCGAGAAATGGAAAGACCGCCCAGTTCCCGTTATAACCGGCGATCTGCTGGCTAGTACGCAGATTGACGCCGCACATCATATCGGCGCGGTCAATATTGTCATTCTGCTTGCGGACTTCGCGAAGATCTTCTTCTGTAAACTGAGCCGGCCACGTATCGTATCGACCCGAAAAAACAGGATTGCCTGGGTTCGTGATATCGAAGATGAGAGTACCTGCCTGGTACCACGCTACATAGAGTTTGTTCCCCATTACTACGGGATTATGCGGCGTCACAGCAACGATTCCGAGGTCGTCCATCGAAAGGCGTTTGACCAAGAATGCGGAGGCCGGATTTGTAACGTCATAGACACGGATATCACCGGGATTCGCCGAAGCGCTATCGCCGATCTCTCTCGCACTGTACATGAAGTTACCGTCTTCACTTGTCCAGGCACTGTGATTAGAATTAAATCCAATTGGAACCGAGCCCATAAGAACGGGAGCCTGAGAAACTAATGTCGAAATGTCGTAAATATCGACTCGCGTACTGCTTACAAAGCCAGACAAGTACATACGGTTACCGCGAATATGCATCGCGTGAACCCAGCCACCGTCGCTCGATTGAAAATTCCATTTCAGTACGGCAGCCGCGGGATTAGTGACATTTATGATCTTTAGATCCCTAGCGGTCCCAGTTCCGGTTGAGTTCGAGTTCTCAAGCAGATATCGCTGACCGCCTTGGTCGAACACCATCATTTCGTGGATAGTGTTGTGACCGCCTCCGTTGGCGGAGTTGACTATCCCAAGCAATTGCGGGCTCGCGGGATTGGTCAGGTCGACGATATGAACCCCGCCCGTGTTGCCGGTCCCAAAATAACCGCGATTTCCAATTACAATTGCTTCGAGAAACTGCAAATTTGCTCCTGGATTGTACCAAGATGAAAGTACAGGTGCGTCAGGATTCGAAATGTTAAAAATAAATACGCCGCGGCAGTTGTAGCTGCCCATTACGGCTATGTTGCCGTCGGCATAAATATCGGCGAACTTTAACGGCGATGTTGTCGCACACGCGGGCGCAATCTGGGCACGCAGCCTAGCGTTTTGAGCATCAGCCTCGACCACTAGTAATGAAATACCCAACAGGCCAAACGCCAAAAGCAAATGTACTATGGTCAAACGAAAGAAACTTCGAATCATTTATGTCTCCGGAAACAGGATTTATCACGAGAAAACTAACCTTTATTCTTACCCCTTTTCGCGAAGAATTGCAAGTAAAAAAGCCCGACTTTCGACTAATCGAATTTCGGGCTAAATCTTTATTTTATAAAGGACTTTAGGCTATATAACGATTTTGGTTCACGTCACGCATATCAAGGTCGAATGTTCCCGGATCCACCTTGCGGAATCGCTTGTTCCGGCTTAGAGAAACCGCGACCGAGATCGTAGGGTTATTTCCCTTAAATTTCATGCCGCCGGAAACGAGAAGATTATAGAGTTCGTTAACATGCAAAGCACGTCCAGCTTCCCTCAATAGCAGCGTACAAGCCTGTGTGATCGTGCGGTCGCTGAAGCGTGAACTGAGCGGCTCCATGTTCGTCGAACGCGACGGAACACTGCGATGCTGGCTGAGATACGCAACGGTTCCATGGCTGCGGGCACCCTCGCGGCTCGACGGTGCCGGCCTTTCGAAAATCGGCTGCGGACGGTTTGGAGACTGGCTGATCTCGTATTCGTCGTCGATCCGAATCGTGCTCGGCGAGGCCGAACGACGACTGCCGCTACGCATTGCGACTAGTAAACTATCGATCGCCTGTTCGGTCTGCGACGCACTTTTCTCAAGGGCATCGATCTCCTCACGGAGCAACTCGACCTCGTTTTCGGCTTCGCTCAGACGGCCCATCAGACGGTTTTGAGCGTTGCGTGTTTGTCGAAGGCTTTGTTCAAGCGTTCCTATAAGATTTTCGTCTAACATATTGAAAACAGACGCGTTAGGTGATTGGTGTTACGGCTGGACTTGCCTTATGAACCATCGGCTGAAGATCACGCTTTTCGTTGTATAACGAAGTTAGGTATCTCCTCTAATGCAGAACGATACTCTGTTTCGGGCAAAACATCAAGACTTTTTCTTGCGAGGCGGGCAAAATTGTTTGCCTCGTCCGTGATCGAGTCGATAATACCGCCGTTTCTAAGGCGATCCATGATGGCTTCACGCGGAAAAGTAGTGTAATCACCGTCGAACATGATCTTTTCGAAAACGGCCTTCATTGACGGATCAGATAGGACGAGTTTGATTAGCGGAAGCGTCAATTTTCCTTCCAAGAGGTCAACACCGGCGGCCTTCCCGAGGCTCGCATCATCAGAAGTCAGGTCAAGAATATCGTCGGCGAGTTGGAACGCGATACCAAGATTCAGACCGTAATCACGCATCGCGTTTTGAACCTCGAGGCTCGCTCCGCCCAAGATTGCCCCGATCTCGCAGCACGCCGAGAACAAAAACGCGGTCTTTCGCCGCAGAATATCGAAATAATCGTCAACCGTAATATCAAGCCGGGCGATCATGGTCATTTGGATCAGTTCGCCCTCGGTCATCTTTCGCGTCAGACGCGTCAGAATATCAAGTATCTCAAGCGAACGCTCACGTAATGCCGTCTCAAACGCCGACATATACAGCCAGTCGCCCATCAGCACCGCGGTCTGATTGCCAAATCGGGCGTTAATCGAAGCCCGATTCCGCCGCACATCGGCGTTATCAATAATATCGTCATGCACCAACGTCGCCGTATGCAGCATCTCCATCACCGTCGCGAGACGAATGACATTATCTGCCGAACCTACACCGCCGACACCATAATTCGTCAAAACCAACAGCGCGGGGCGCACACGCTTGCCACCCGAGGCCCGCAGATAATCGCCCAGATAATTGATAACCTGAATATTAGACCGAGCCTGCCGCTCAAACTCCGCTTCAACAAGAGCCAACTCACCACCAACCAAACCGAAGATCTTTCGGGCCGTGGCGTTCGGGAGCAGTTCTTTTTTTTGTGTCGCAAATGTTTGCACAGAGTTTCTTTAACCGCGAAATATGCGAAAAAGGCTCAATGAGAAAAATTG
>JANLTF010000116.1:0-8250 GCA_031362825.1 Acidobacteriota bacterium
CCGTTCATCCGAACCAGTTTGCCGACGACATCGTCCTCGTGCCCTTCGAATAGAGCCTCGACGCAGTTTACGCCGACGACGAGGACATTGCGACGCTGATAATTGTCGGCGTCGGTGATGAATCTGCCTTGTTTGAGAACGATATTTGTCATCGCCATGTAGTTTGGATTGACGCCGTCGGTCAATGCCCAGCGATAATTTTTCCCTTCGTAAACAAGATTGTCGTCGAAACCACCGTTGAACGAGCCGATATTCGGAGCGCGGGATGAGATATCTTCGATAGCTGTCGATTGGGCCAGAATGGCGGTCGCGTCGTCGTCGGTCAAAGGCTTGCGGTTGCGTTCGTCGCGGCTGCGGGGGCCGAAACCTGTCGAGAGATGATACGCGTAGATATTGTTCGTGCCGTATTCCTCGACGATCGAAACGATCGAGTTACGCATTCCGGTCAAAATCGACGCCACAACGATCGCCGTTATAACACCGACAACGATACCGAGTATCGTCAAAAACGAACGGAACTTGTGCGAATAGATCGACTCCATCGCCATCTTAAGAACTTCGCGTGGTAGAGATGTTTGAAGCTTCATGATTTATTCGCCTCCGAGGCGCCGAGAAGGCGAGACTAAATTAACCGCAGATGGACGCAGACAGCGCCGATATAAGACATAAAAGGCCTTGGGTTCTTCTCTTGTCTGATCTGCTTTCATCTGCGTTAATCTGCGGTCAAATATCTCCTTAACTTTGTGTTAGCGCAACGATCGGGTCCAGTCTCGCGGCTTTCCATGCCGGATATAGACCGGCTACGACGCCTATGGAACTCGATACGGTCACGGACAAGAATATGTAACCAACAGTGATCGTCATCGTCATTCCGGCGAGGATCGTAATCAATTGCACGACACCGGCGGCCATTATTAGTCCAATTATTCCGCCGATCACACATAGCAGCGACGATTCGATCAGGAACTGTAACAATATTTGTTTTTTCGTTGCACCGAGAGCCTTGCGCAATCCGACCTCGAAGGTTCGTTCGGTTACGGATACGAGCATAATATTCATGACGACGATTCCGCCAACGATGAGAATGATCATTGTGATCGGCACGACCACCGCAGCGATCGCACCTGTGATCTGGTCCATTTGAGAACCGAATTCGTCGGTGTTGACGATGCTGAATGTCTCTTCTGCACTGCCGATCAGTTCGCGGTGGTTTCGCAGGAGCAGACGTGCCTCATCGATCACTTCTGCAAACGTTTCCTGGTTCTCGGCCTTCCCGTGAATTTGAATACCGCCGGTCCGGGCAAATATCTGCTTATGCAGCGTGATCGGCACATAGACCATTCGGTCCATCGACTGGCCAAAGAACGAGCCTCGTTTCGCTTCCACACCGATTATCTGCAGCGGTATCCCGCGGATCTTTATCGACTTTCCGATCGGTGACGAGCCTTCAACGAAGAACTTTTCTTTTACGTCAGTGCCGATCACGCAAACATTGGCAGATCGTGTGACCTCGTCGGCGGTGAAAAAACGGCCGTCTTCGAGCGTTTTATCGGTCATCTCGTACATGTTGTCGGTCGAGCCGAAGATCTGCGTTGAGGGCATTTCGATGCCATCCTGAGTAATGTCGGTGTTAGATCCGATCTCAGCTCCCACATACATGCAGGATCTGCAGTTTTCTTTGATGTACTGATATTCGGTCCACGTTACGTCTTTGTTGAGGCGATTCTTGCGTTCAAATTCCTCGTCGGACATCCGCCCCGTCGAAGCCATTCGCGTGATCATGAAGTGGTTCGAGCCGAGGATCTTGCCGACTTTGTCGACGACATACGTTTTCAAACCGCTGATCGAAGCTCCCACCACTACAACGGCCGCGACGCCGATAATAATACCGATAAGCGTCAAGATCGCGCGCAGTTTGTGCTCGAGGATCGATTTAACGGCGATCCAAAAGGCATCGAAATAAAATGAATAAACTTCGCGCATAAGGAATTGGTTTTGAGTTCCAACGTTACTTGGCCATTTGGTTAACATTTGCCGCCGGTAGGCGGTACTCAAAACTATGGTCATTGTTGCAAACGTAATGAAGCGTATATTTGTTCAGCCAATTATCAGCGGGCGTTTAGTTTTGTCCCACAACCTCAAAAGCTTGGGACAGTCTAAGTATAACTGTTTATTATAGTTAACAGTGTTTTTCTCCCTTGTCCCGCTGTCCCGGCGCGCGCATAAGTTTGTCCCGGTTCGAAAAACGGGACAGCTCGCGATGAAAAAAAATGTAAAGTAAACAAAACATTATACTTAGCGACCCTCGTCGTGTTTCTCACGATCGAATTGTCCCGCCTTGTCCCACACTTGTCCCACTCGCTGTATTACACGCTAACTAATTGTAAATATTAGAGTTGTGCTGATAATTTCGGGCGTGTCCCACTGATTCGCAAAAAAACTTTTCGTGTGTGTCGTCTGTGTGTGTCGTCTGTGTCGTCCTAAGAAAAGTTGACACATTCACGTGGTAATCCTGGCAGGGGTTTCCACTTGTCTTTTAGTCCGGAGCAACGGATTTCGCGGTTCATAAGCATGCGTATCAAGCATAGCACAAGATTGCATAAATGTCTAACATTTTGTGTTTGCCAGACTGCGAGTACCGCGTGATATACTTTCCCTTTGTTTAATTCAGCTTACGGAAAATAAGGAGCGCAAAATTGAGCGTTTTAGTAGATAAAAACACGCGTCTGATCGTCCAGGGAATTACCGGCAAAGAAGGCACCTTTCACATGCTGCAAATGCGTGAATATGGCACTAATGTCGTGGGCGGCGTCACGCCGGGAAAAGGCGGAACGACACACGAAGGCGTTGCGGTCTTTAACACGGTCGCCGACGCGGTCAAGGAAACCGGCGCGAATGCTTCGGTGATCTATGTGCCGCCCGCATTCGCGGCGGACGCGATAATGGAAGCTGCGGACGCGGGAATTCCGCTCGTTGTCTGTATCACCGAAGGCATTCCGGTCGCTGACATGGTCAAGGCAAAGGAATACCTCGCGAGCCGCAACACACGCGTCATCGGTCCTAACTGCCCCGGCATCATAAGCCCTGGCAAATGCAAGATCGGCATCATGCCCGGACACATTCATATGGAAGGCCGCATCGGTGTCGTGTCGCGTTCGGGAACACTGACGTATGAGGCGGTCGGCCAGTTGACCGCTCTCGGACTCGGCCAATCGACCGCGATCGGCATCGGCGGCGATCCGATCATCGGCACAAACCACACCGACGCTCTGAAAATGTTTCAGGAAGACGACGAGACCGACGCCATCGTAATGATTGGCGAGATTGGCGGCACCGCTGAGGAAGACGCTGCTGCGTACGCCAAAGACCACGTGACCAAACCGATCGTCGCCTTCATCGCCGGTCAAACCGCACCTCCGGGACGACGTATGGGCCACGCCGGAGCGATAATCTCGGGCGGCAAGGGAACCGCAGCGGAAAAGATGGCTGCGTTGACAGCGGCGGGAATTCGCGTCGTGCAATCACCGGCAGATATCGGGCAGGCGATAAAGGATAGTCTGGGATCTTAATTAACAGGGATAAAAGGGATGAAAGCGATAAGAAATTGCTTTTATTCCCTTTCCCTTTTATCCCATTCATCCCTGTTAACCGTTTTATGAAGTTTGCTCACTCATTCGTTGTTGAAAAGACCGATATTGATGAGCTTTGCCATGTGAACAACGTCGCTTATCTGCAATGGGTGCAGGAAATTGCAGTGGCACATTGGAATGAAGCGGCGACAGACGAGCAGCGGGACAAATTTATCTGGGTCGTCGTTCGCCACGAGATCGATTACAAAAAGCCGGCGTTCGCGGGCGAAGAAATAACCGCCGAAACCTGGGTCGGAGAATGGACAGCGGTAACATGCGAGCGTTTCACCGAGATCAAACGCGGCGACGATCTGTTGGTGAAGGGAAGAACGGTTTGGTGCATGATCGATAAGCAAACGGCGAGGCCGGTTCGAATCGATGTAGAGTTAAGAGATAGGTTTATTTAATTTATATTTTATTTAAGGAAAGTAGTCACACAATGAGCAATTTAACATTTGGAATCATCAAGCCCGACGCGGTTCGGGCTGGGAATCAGGGGAAGATCGTTGACCGTATTTTGGCTAACGGTTTTAAGGTGTGCGGGATGAAGCTTATCCATCAGTCGTTGAAACAGGCTGAGGGGTTTTATGCGGTTCATGCGGACCGGCCGTTTTTTGGTGAACTGACCGAGTTTATGTCGAGCGGACCGTGTGTGGTGCTTGCTTTGGAAAAGGAAAATGCGGTTCCGGCGTGGCGTGAGCTGATGGGGGCGACGAATCCGGCTGAGGCGGGTGAGGGGACCTTGCGTAAGGATTTTGCTTCGTCGATCGGCGAGAACGCGGTGCACGGTTCGGATTCTGACGAAAATGCTGCTATCGAGATCGCATATTTCTTTAGCAAACTTGAATTAGTCTAAATAAAGTTGCAGATAGTTGCAGAAAGTTGGAGGAAGTTGCGGTGTCGATTTTTGCAAATCGACGTTTGGGGTTAAACTATCTGCAACTTCTGCAACTAACTGAAACTCAGGAACTTAAGACATTATGAAAAAATGCCCAAGTTGTGAAAAGACTTTCGAAGATTCGATGAGGTTTTGTCAGGTCGATGGCACGCCGCTGGTAGATGACGCTCCGGCGTTCGATCCGTATGCGACGATGGTCGCTCCGTCGGGCATTTCGGCTCCGGTCGAAGAGGCTCCGGCAGCGGTCGAACCTGAGGCTCCGGTCGCGTCCGAACCTGCCGTCGTCTCGATCGAACCAATCGAGACCGCCGAATCTGAAGCCGCTACGCAGATCGCCGAATTTCCTCAGGTTGACGCTCCGATAGCCGAGCCGGAAGACGTCCTCGACGTGCCGGCGGTCGATCCGCTCAAGACGATGTATGTCTCGGAGGACGAGATGCGTGCGGCGTTGGGTTCAGTCGATGCGGCTGACGATCCGATAATGGAAATTCCCGAGGCTGCCCCTGAACCTCCGGCTTTTATTGCTCCTGAGATGCCTGCTCCGCCGCCGTCACCTTTTGCCGAGCCATCGATGGAACCGGCAATACCTTCGCCTTTCAATACTCCGGCGGCGGTGGAACCACCGGTCGAGACTCCGCAATTTACGGCACCCGAACCGGTTTTTGAGGCACCACAATTTACGGAACCTGAGCCGCCGCCATTCAAGGAGCCTGAGCCTGTTTATGCTCCGGCTGTGATGGAACCAGCGGCTTCGCCGCCCGCCGAATGGACGCCGCCGCCGGTGCCTGATGCAAGCTGGCAAAATCAGGAGATCGGTTCGAATACGCCGTTCCAGCCGCCTCCGGTCGGCGTTGGCGAACAGAACAAGACGATGCCGATCGTCTCGCTAATTCTTGGGATCGTTTCCCTTTGTTGTTATGTTTCGCCGATCACGGGGCTTGCGGCCCTTGTCACCGGATTTTTGGGTATGAAGAATGCGAATGCCCAGCCTGATCTCTACGGCGGAAAGGGCTTGGCGATCGCCGGCATGGTTCTGGGCGGAATTATGTTCCTGATCGGTCTAGTTTACTGGGTCTTTCTTTTATTCTTTGGTGGAATGGCGATGATCATGGACGCCGCTCGATAGTGCTTAGCGAGCCAGTTGAAAATTAAGTTATGTCGTTAGTTTCAGACGTTTTTCAGTCAACCATTGCCGTCATCAAGGGGATGAAGCGCACTATATCCGAGATTCCGCGGGCGAAGTGGACCGTGCAGTATCCGGACGTGCCGATTACCGTACAGCCGCGTTATCGCGGCCAGCACCTTCTGCACGTCGATGAGAACGGCAAGGAAAAGTGCGTGGCATGTTATTTATGTGCGGCCGCTTGTCCGTCGGATTGCATCTACATCGAAGCGATAGATGACCCGCGTCCGTACGCCGAACGAGTTGGCCGCGACGAACGATATGCCAAGGTCTATAACATCGACTACGGCCGCTGCATCTTCTGCGGTTTCTGCGTAGAAGCGTGCCCGAAAGACGCGATCACGCACGGATATAATTTCGAACTCTCTGTATACAACCGTGCCGACCTGTTGAAAACGAAGGACGATCTACTGATAACAAAACAAAAGCAATCGAGCAATTATCGAGTGGCTTTGTCTAGCGAAGACGTAGATTCGGAATACAAAGAAGTCTAGAAGTTAATCGCTGATTTTGCATCTTTGGATATGTCCACAACCTGGACCGTTCCTACCTAATTTCAAATTTGAGATTTGAAATTTCAGATAGAGATCGTGGTGATCGACGAACTACCTCCAACTCAAAAAGGCCGTCATCACGAGATCCGTGCTCGCGGATTACGCGAATTTGCTGGGCTTCGCCGCGATGACGAGCCGCTTGATCCATTTGCATTGGCCCATCACGCTAATCTGCTGGTTGCTCCGTACGATGTCATCGAACCACTCTTAACTGGCGAAACTAAGGCACATCTCATCGGCGACGGAAAAAATGCATGGTCCGGCGGTGCCGCTTCGCAAACTTTGCCGAACGGGCAGAAGCTGATCATTTTGAATCCGACTCATGGAAAGGCAAGGCAGCGGGCGACTTTGATGGAGGAGATCTGCCACGTATTTCTTGGCCATCAACCGAGCCGTCTAGCGATCAAAAACAAGAACAAAAACGGCGAAACGATCGCACGTGATTATAACGAAGCGATCGAGGAAGAGGCATATTCGACCGGCACTGCAGCTCTCGTTCCTTACACCGCTCTCAAACGATTGGTCAACGAAGGCAAGACTATCAACGAGATCGCTCGGCATTTCAACGTCAGCCGGCCACTCGTCGAGTTTCGCATCAAGGTCTCGCGGCTCTGGGAACTCTATTCAACCAAATTCATCAGCGGTTAGCATTCGGAGTATGGCAAGGCGTGCCCGCTCTCCCTCTGGATGATGTATAATTCCAACAAATGAACGACGTTCAAGAACAACCGGCCTCGAAGCTTTCGACTGTCGATAAGCTGCGACTGCTGCTCGACATTACCAAAACGATCAGCCGCTCGCTGGATCTGGATGAGGTGTTGAATTTGGTGATGGACACGCTTGGGTCGATCATTCCGTACGACGCCGCTGGGATCTATCTCATCGAATTCGGTGCCGAAGACAATAGCCCATATATTTTCAAATCGAAGGTAATTCGCGGCTATCAGATCAGTTTTGACCTGATCGAGCCGCGTTTGAAGATCGGTGAGGGGTTTATCGGAACCGTCGCACAGACCGGGAAGGCGATCATTTCCGCTGATGTGAGCAAGGACGAGCGGTACTTCGCCGCCCGCGAACTGACGCGTTCCGAGCTGGTTGCTCCGATCATCTCGAATGAACACGTCATTGGCGTTTTCGATCTGGAAAGTGACCGACTCAATGCGTACACCGAAGATGATCTTGAGGTGATGCAGCTCCTAACCTCGCAGGTCGCGATCATTATCGAAAAAGTTCGGCTTCATGACGAAGTCGTCGAAAAAAAGCGTATTCAGGCCCAGCTTGAGATCGCCCGAACCGTGCAACTCGAGTTGCTGCCGGGGCACGATCCGATCGTTGAAAACTTCGACGTCAGCGCCTATGTTTTTCCGACAGAGGAAGTCTCGGGCGACTATTACGATTGGGTTAAGGTGTTCGACGATCAGATCGGGATAATAGTAGCTGACGCGGTCGGGAAGGGAATACCGGCGGCTTTGCTGATGTCATTCCTTCGTGCATGTTTGCGGTTCTCGGTCCAGATCGGCTACGCGCCGCATATCGCTTTTTCAAAAGTAAGCAGTCTGCTGCGCGATTCGATCGAGGATAATCAGTTTATTACGGCGATCTATGGACTGCTTGATTCGACAAATAAGACGTTTGTCTTTTCGAATGCCGGCCACAATCCGCCGCTACTGATCAAGCCGGACGGCGAGTTTCGTTTTATCGAATACGGCGATATGCCGCTCGGGATGTTCGCGGACCTGCATTACCACCAGCATTTCATTCGTTTCGAGCCGGGGCAGGTGATGGTGATTTATACAGACGGTATCACTGAGGCGGCGAATCCGAACGGCGAAGAGTACGGGAATGACCGCTTTGCCAAACGCGTTCTCGATTGCATCGACATGCCTGCCAAAAAAATGATCGACCACATCCGCAAAGGCGTTGCTGATTTTACCGAGAGCAAGTTTCTCGACGACGACGGAACGCTGTTTATTGTCAAAGCACAAT
>JANLTF010000131.1:0-9939 GCA_031362825.1 Acidobacteriota bacterium
GGGTCGAGAAATATTTTGCCGAAATCAAACGCGGACCAGAGCCGCCGCCACAGGCAAAACGCCCGGGCGTCGTCAAAGAAATGGTCAAACTCTATCACGAGGACAACTATGCGACGCTACCTGAGTTGACGCGGGCCTGGCCGACCGTTGAAGAGTACCACCCGGATTCTTACGCCCTCAACTTCCTTGCCGTTTATCTTTCCACAGGTAAAAAGGCTCCGCTCTACAAGGTTCTCGTCGAGGATAAGCAGTTCACCTCAGACGTCAGTGGTTACAATAGCAGCACCGAGTTAGCAGGCGACTTTCAGATTTCAGTGCGGGCCTTTCCGGGCAAGGATCTCGATGCGGTTTCGGCTGCCATCGACGAAGCTCTAGCTATGTTCGAGCGCGACGGGATATCGGAGATAGACCTCAACCGAATTAAAGCGAGACAAGAAAGACAGTTCTATAATTCGCTTTCAAATGTGCTTGGCAAAGGAGCTGAACTTGCGCAGGGCAACATCTTTACGAATGACCCTGCGATACTCGAGAAAGATATCAAGCGAGTTCTTGCTGTCACGCCTGCTGACGTTAGGCGAGTTTACGATAAGTATATAAAAGGCAAAAATTACGTTGCAACGAGCTTTGTGCCGAAGGGCAAGATCGAACTTGCGCTAGATGGTTCAAAAAAAGCCGAAGTTGTCGAAGAGAAAATTGTCACGGGAGCGGAAGACGCCGTTGATCCCACGAAAGCAGCGAAATACGAACGCACGCCCTCGAACTTTGACCGGACGAAGGAGCCGCCGTACGGAGTCGCCCCCGTAGTAAAGATCCCGGCACTTTGGGAAGAAAAGTTGGGGAACGGGCTTCGCGTTTACGGTATCCAGAATAATGAAGTTCCGCTCGTTCAGTTCGAGATAGCTATCGACGGAGGTCAGTTGCTCGACAACATGAACAAGGTCGGCGTGGCCAATATACTGGCGCGGATGATGACACAGGGGACTCAAAAAAAGACCCCGCAGCAACTCGAGGAGGCGATCGATCAACTCGGTTCCGCGATCGACGTCTCGGCCTCGACCGAAGATATTCGGATCAGCGTCAACACGCTTTCGAGGAATTACGACGCTACACTCGGACTGGTTGAGGAGATAATGTTCGAGCCGCGTTGGGACCCTAAGGAACTCAACCTGATCAAGCAAAGTGTCAAAAGCGAGATCGAGCAGCAACGTGCCAATCCTAACGCTATCGCCACAGCAGAATTTAACAAGCTGGTCTTCGGCAACTCAAACATTCGGTCACGAAGCATTCTCGGTACGGAAGCGACCGTCGATGCAATTACGATGGATGATCTGAAGGCTTTCTACTCAAAGAATATCTCGCCATCGGTTGCCAGAATGCACGTTGTCGGTTCTTTGGACAGGGCGAAGATATCCGCTTCGCTTGGCGGTATAAACTCTCGTTGGAACGCAAAGAAAGTCGATTTACCTGTCTATAAAATGCCGACGCCTCCAGCAAAGGCGCAGGTCTATTTTTACGATGTGCCAAATGCGGCTCAGTCCGTGTTGCGATTCGGCTATCCAGCATTGGCAGCGACAAGTGCAGATTTCTATCCGGCAAGCGTCGCAAATTATATTCTTGGCGGAGGCGGCTTTGCTTCGCAATTGACCCAGCAGCTACGGGAGGGCAAGGGTTACACCTATGGCATCGATTCCAGCTTTGATGGCTCGCGGGATTCGGGGACATTCTCGATCGAGGGCGGAGTTCGGGCAAACGTGACACTCGAATCAGCCCAACTTGTCAAGAGTATTCTCGACAACTACGGAAAGAACTACTCTGCACAGGATCTCGAAACGACCAAGAGCTTTCTGATCAAGAGCAACGCTCGAGCGTTCGAAACGGCTGGTGCCAAGCTGGAGATGCTTGAAAATATAAGTAAGTATGGCTGGCGGCCTGATTATACCAGGGGCCGCGAGCAGATCGTTAAGGATATGACGATCGCGAGGATAAAGGAACTGTCGTCCAAATATCTCAATGGTGAAAAGATGATCTGGCTCGTGGTTGGCGATGCAAAAACGCAGTTACCACGTTTGAAAGAACTCGGATTTGGAGATCCGATCCTGATCCAGAAATAGAATGGTAAGAAAACTCTCAGTCATTATTTCGGTAATTGTAACACTTGCGTGTCCGATGCTGAGCCAAACCGTGGATAGGAAGCAGATGGCCGATCGTGTAAAGGCCGAGTTTCTCCATGCATGGAATGGCTACAAAACGCACTGCTGGGGCCATGACGATCTGAGGCCGATCTCGAAAACGTGCCGCAATTGGTACGGAGAGTCGATATTGATGACACCGGTCGACTCGCTGGATTCGTTGTATTTGCTTGGGTTCAAGAAAGAGGCTGATGAGACGCGTGAGTATATCGTTAAGAATCTGTCGTTCGACAAGGATATTTCGGTTCAGAATTTTGAGATCACGATACGAATTTTGGGTGGGCTCCTTTCGAGCCATCAGATGACGGGAGACAAGCGGTTGCTCGAGCTTGCTGACGATCTCGGTACGAGACTTTTGCCTGTGTTTAAGTCACCGACAGGCTTGCCGTATAAGAACGTAAATCTGAAAACGGGCAAGACAAGCGGCGAGGTTTCAAATCCGGCCGAGACAGGGACCCTGCTGATTGAATTTGGTACATTGAGCAAACTGACCCGTAAACCGGTCTATTACGAAAAGGCTAAACGTGCTCTCGTCGAAACGTACAAACACCGCTCAGAGATCGGACTCGTTGGAACCAATATCAATGTCGAGACCGGCAAGTGGACCAATACCGACAGCCACATTTCTGCCGAGATCGATTCGTATTACGAATATTTGCTCAAGGCCGCGATCTTATTTAACGATCAGGATTGCCGAAACATGTGGGAGGACTCGATTTCAAAGGTACATTCCTACCTGGCCGACGAGAGTGAAGACCTAAGTAAGATCAATCGAACCGGTGCTACGAAAACGGGCGACCTGTGGTACGGCCATGCCGATATGAATACCGGCAAAAGGACGGCAACGACGACCGGGGCCCTCGATGCATTTTTTCCGGGCTTGCTAGCGATGGACGGCGACATCAACCGGGCGAAGATGCTGCAGGATTCAATGTTCAAAATGTGGAATGTTCACGGTATCGAGCCCGAGGTTTACAACTACAAAACCGGCAAGGTCGAACATGGCGGCTATCCGCTGCGGCCCGAGATCATCGAATCGACGTATATTCTCTATCACTATACAAAAGATCCGAAATACCTGGTGATGGGCAAGCAAATGTTCGAGGATTTTGTAAAACACTGCCGAACGGACGTTGCATACGCGGGGCTAAAGAGCGTAGAAACAAAAGAAAAATCCGACTATATGCACAGCTTTTTGCTGGCCGAGACTTTTAAGTATTTTTACCTGCTTTTCGCACCGGAAAAGACGTTGGATTTCAAGAATATTGTGTTCAATACTGAGGCTCATCCAATACGCAAGACCTGGAAATAGACTGTATGGCAAAGACAAAAGCACTGGCAAAATCCGACAAAGCTGAGAAACGCATCCTTATAACGGGCGGCACGGGATTCCTCGGAACGCATATTGTTCGAAATTTCTTAGCGTATGGCGAGACGAATCTGAAGGTAATGGCGTCGCGTGTACCCGAATGGATGAAGGACGCGGGCGTGAAGGCGGTCGAGGGTTCGGTGACCGATCGCGACGACGTGGCGAAAGCGTGTAAGAATGTTTCGGCGATCTTTCACCTTGCGGGCAAGGTCTCGCGTGACAATGAGGACGCGATGTCGATGAATAATATTCATCTGCAAGGTACGCGTTTATTGTGCGAAGCCGCGACCGAAGCGGGCGTACAGACAATGGTTCTCGCCTCGTCGAGCGGTACGATCGCCATTAGTGAAGATGAACAGGTCGTCGATGAGACGTTTCCACAGCCGGTGGAAATATTTACGCGATGGGCATATTACGCTTCAAAATTCTATCAGGAACGTGCGGCGTTGGAGAATTTCAAGGCCGACGGCCAAAAGCTGGTAATAATGAACCCGTCGCTGTTGCTGGGGCCTGACGATGAACGGCTTAGTTCGACCAAACCGGTACTCGATTTCCTTGGCAAAAAGATTCCGTACAGTCCGAGCGGCGGATTGAACTTTGTGGATGCACGGGATGCTGCGGCGGCATTTATTGCGGCATTGGAAAAGGGGAAGCATCAGGAAAGATATCTGCTTGGAGCGGCGAATATGACGTTCGAACAGTTTTTTGGACGCCTTGCAAGACTGTCAGGAGTTTCGGCGCCGATGTTGAAAGTGCCTAAAAAGCTCGCGATGGCGGGGTCGAGTGTGATCAACTCGATCTACAAGAATTGGGGCAAGGCATCTCCCGTGATGCCGAATGAGGTCGAGCAGGCTGAGTATTTCTGGTATTTTGATTCGACAAAGGCCGAAGAGGAATTGGGATTCGCACCACGTGATCCGCAGGAAACGCTGCAAGATACGATCAACTATTTACGTGAGAACGTGCTCGGCGGCGGCGTGTTTAGGTAGTGAATTGCGGCCACGAATGCACGAATTGAGACTTCTTATTCGTGCATTCGTGGCTTTTTTTCTATTTTGACGCCGGCGTAAAGAAAAAGAAGAAAAATAACGCTGCGTGCCGCTGATCGACTCCTTCGGCATAGCCGATCGTGCTCCGCGAACTGTTTTCAACGCGGCCGTTCGAATTAACGTACCCGATCGTCGAGCGGTTGCTGTTTTCAACCGTTCCGCTGTTCGTGATGTATCCGATCGTGCTGCGGCTGGCGTTTTCGACACGTCCTTCTTTGGTTATGTAACCCATCGTTGAGCGGCTCCCGTTTTCGACGCGGCCGTTGTCCAGAATGTAGCCGATCGTCGAGCGGCTGCCGTTTTCTACAGTTCCGCTAGACGAAATATAGCCTATCGTGCTTCGACTTCCGTCATCGATCCGCTGCGCCGAAGCCGCAGTCACGGCAAATATACCAAACATCACTAACAAGATCGTCTTTTTCATTTCCAGATTCCTCACAATTTCACTTCTATCCATTGACGCGTTTGAGGCCGGTTGCGGCGTCGGCTAATGTTGGGTCGAGTTGGGCGGCCTGCGAATAATACTCTTTAGCCTTGTCCTTTTGGCCCTTTTTCTCGAATGCCTGAGCCAATTCGTTACATGCCCGTGCCGCCGATTGTCGGCTCACGCTTCCGTCGGTTAACGATTTTGCTTTTAACAATGCCTTTTCGGCGTCGTCTGTTTTACCCATTTTCGAGAGTGTAACCGAATAGTTGAGATGGACCACGGCCCAATTCGGGTTCATCGATATAGCACTCTCAAGAAACATCAACGAGTCATCATACTTTCCAACATCCGCCCGAAGCATTCCTAAAATATTAAATGATTCCGCCGACGGCGGCGTTGCCTGCAAAAGCGTGGTGCAGCGGCGTTCGGCGGTCTCGATATCTGATTTATTGATGTAATGAAGACATAGATTGCTCAGCAGAAAATAGTTCTTGGTCGTAAATGACAACGTGTGTGTGTAAAGTGTTTCACTGTTTTGCCATTTTCCAACCTGAATGAACGTGAGAAACCCTAGAATCGCGATAACGACGACCGAGACTATGGCCGCCAACTTATGATCGATCTTGAATCTCGTTATGAGATCGGCGACACCCCAGGCCAGCATAATAAATAGCCCGAAATACGGGACGTACGTGTATCGATCCGCGTGGCTCTGCATACCGACTTGGACAAAGCCGATAACGGGAACGAGCGTTCCGAGAAACCAGAGCCAGCCCATCGTGAGGTAGCGGCGTTGCTTTCGCTGATGACAGCAAAAAGCAGTGATCAACAACAGTAAAACCACTGATCCGGCAATTTCGATCGATTTGAAATTATTGTCAAACGGATACATTATCCCCAGATTGACGGGATAAAACATCATAACTATATACCTGGCATACGCGAGCACAACATTTAACAAACGGTCGCCGGCCGAACTGGCCTGGAGCGAAACCGTTGCTCCGGCGCCTGACTGCGACAGAAATGTAATGACACACGACGCGATCGTCAACGCAAAAAGTGGGATCTTTTCTTTGATCAGTGGCCAGAGGTCCTTTTTCTCGTTTGACCGGTCCAACGCCCAGTAATCGCAGAGCAGCAGCACGAACGGCAGCGTTACAAGCATCGCCTTTGACATCAATCCCAGTGCGAACAGGATGCACGTAATGATCAGCCAAATGCCTGAGCGGGCAAAAAGGCCGCCGCCCTTGATCGGCTCTTTTACGCGATCGACATACCTAAAATAAGCGAGCATTGTGAGCAGCCAAAACATGGTGCTCAGAACGTCGCGCCGCTCAGCGAGCCACGCCACCGATTCGACGTGGGCAGGGTGAAGTGCGAACAAGAAGGCGACCGCGGCACTCGGCCAACGCCGGCCCGTAAGTCTATTAAATACAATAAAAACAAGGATCGAGTCGATCGTGTGAAAGACGACATTCACTACGTGCATCGGCCCGGGATTTGGGCCGAAGAGCGTCACGTCGAGCATGTGCGAGAGCCAGGTGATCGGGTGCCAGTTACCTGAATGAAACGCGGTAAACGCCCACCATATCGATCGGGAATTGAGGCCGCTCAGAACAGCAGGATTCTCATAAATGAAGGGCCGGTCATCGATATTTATGAAATCAAAGCCGCTGACCTGCAAATAAACAGCGAGACACGCGGCCGTCAACCCGAGCATTATAAACAGCCGTATCCGCCCTTCTGTAAAGAATCCGTGAGTTTCTGCCATACGACTATTTTGCTTAAATTAGTAGGCAGTTGTCGAACGGACGGCACACGTACTTCGAGGGGAAAAGCGCCGCAGTTAGCCGTCTTCACGCCGCGAACCTAAATATTTGTTTGCAAAAAAGATGACGATGCCGATCGCGGCAGCGATCAGTATTGCGAGGCCTTCCTTTTTGAAATCGACATTGGTGAGCAGCCAGATTATCAAGGCTATCGACAAAAACGCAGCGACAATTCCGAACGGCACCGCGAACGGGGCTGGCGGCATTTCTTGGCGCCGCCGAAAAATTGGTAAAGCGAGACATGTCGTAGCATAAACCAGCAATCGCGTGATCGTCGCGATCGCGACGGCGGTGAGGAATGACGACTGGATCGTCAGGATCAGAATTACGACAGAGGTCAGGATTATCGAAACATACGGCGTCTTAAAGCGTGTGTGTGTCTTGTCAAGGACGGCGGGCAGATCGCGTTGCTCGGCCATGGCGAAAAGAAGACGTGTCGAACTCAACACGCCGACGTTGAGGTTGCCGAATATTGATATGAGAACACCTACCGTAATAAGCGCGGCACCGAACGGTCCGAGAAAGCTTGCCGCCGCGTCAGCGATGGGCCTTTCTGAGGCCGCGAGGCCCGGAAGCGTGCCGATGGCGACGATCTGGATCGCAATGTAAAGCACTGTGACGATGCAAATTCCGGCAATGAGGCCAAAGGGAACCGAGCGGCCCGGATCTTTGGTCTCGCCGGCGATGACGACGCTTGCCTCAAAGCCGACGAACGCGTAGACCAACAGCAAAACGGCACTCGAAAACGCAGAATACTCTGGCAAGACGTCGAAAGTAAAATTCGCCGGAGCTACGAAAAACGCCCCGATGGCGACAAAGATGATCAGCGGCAGCAGTTTGCCTATCGTAAAGATATTCGTCACCGCCGCCGACTCGCGAACGCCGATCAGATTGATGCCGGCAATTATCAAAACCACGAGCGAGACGAAGACTATTCGTAAATACCCTTCGTTTGCTCCGGGAACGAATACGCCGAGGTATGTAACGAGCAAATTACAGTTGGCTGCGAATGTCGCGACGCGGACGATCCAATACAGCCAGCCGACCTCAAATCCGACCGCGCTTCCGAACGCCTCTTTCGCATAAAGATACGGCCCGCCCGTCGCATTAAAACGGCTCGCGACCTCGGCGTAGCAGAACACCACGAGACCGATGATCACCGAACACAGTACAAAGGCGATCAGCGAGTACGAGCCGATCGCCGCATACACTTTCGCGGGCAGCCCAAATATGCCGGCACCGATGATCGTGTTGATGACGATGGCCGTCATGTCGTAGCGGCCCAGGCTGCGTTCGAGTTTCTCTTCGCTCATTTATGTAAAGATTTGTATAACTTGCCGTGCAAAATGAATTTTTCGCCGCCAATCGTTTATACTCTCAAATGCAACTCACGTAAAGGTTCACGAGGTTTATCCAATGAAACGAACAATCGCCGCGTTCATTTTTCTGGCCGCTATTTGTTTGTCAGCGGTCTCTGTCAGGTCGCAGGCAAGTGCTGAGATCTTAAAGCCGAAGACGTACAAGCCGCCGGTGATCGTTGCCGACTCGGGCCTGAATGACGTGCTCTCGACGACGATCGAATCGACGTTGATGATCTTTGCGGCCAAGGGACTCAAGAGGGAAGAGATCTCGGCGACGCTGATCGACATGTCGGACGCGAAGCAGTTCAAGTCGGCGAGTTTTCGCGGGAACGATCAAATGTACACGGCGAGCGTCGTGAAGATATTCTACATGGTGGCGCTTGAACGGCAATTGGAAGACGGCAAGATCAAGATGTCGCCCGAGCTCGAACGCGGGCTCAAGGACATGATCGTCGACTCGTCGAACGAGGCGACACAGTACGTTCTGGACGTGATCACCGGAACATCAAGCGGTGCCGAGCTGCCGTTGAAGCAATTTGAGGTTTGGCAGGCGAAACGCAACCGCGTCAACCGCTGGTTTGCCTCGATGGGCTACACGAACATCAATGTGAACCAAAAGACTTTCTGCGAGGACGCCTACGGCATCGAGCAGCAGTCGCGCAAATACAAAGGAGCGAACCGCAACATGCTCACCACGGACGCGACCGCGCGTCTGATGGCAGAGATCGTCTCGGGCAACATCGCTCCGAAGCCGCGGACCGAGACGATGATGGCGCTGATGAAGCGTGACCCCTTTGCAAAGGACAAGAACGGGCAGGCGGTGGAATTCATTGGGAAAGCCCTGATCGACGAGAAGATCACCGACGCCAAGCTTTGGTCAAAAGCAGGCTGGACCAGCAAAATGCGGCACGACGCAGCCTATATCGAGCTCGCCGACGGCTCGAAATTCGTGCTCGTCATCTTCACCGAGAACCACGCCAACGACTTCGACATCATCCCCAACATCGCCAAGGTCATCATCACAGCAATGAAGAAGTGATATCAGTCGCCCGGGGCGGCGTGTCTGTAGCCCGTACGTAAGTAAGGGCCAGTTACAATTGAATACACCTCGACGGCAACCATGCACGGTGCCAACCCGACTTGTATTGAACCGTAGCTGGCCCTTACTCACGTGCGGGCTGCTGACGTGGAGCCGAAACCCTTTTGAATTTACGGCGATTCAGGTTCCAATCACCCTGATTCAGGTTGTAATCACGCTGGTTCAGGTTGTAATCACCGCGATTCGCGACAAATCACAACGATTAAGATTGCAATCGCGGCGAAAATAGGCTTTATTGGACCTCGGGAAACTCAATTACAGGTGAATTCTTTGCAAAACGGCTGCTGCGGCCGGTGTCGACGTTTGCAGTGGCCTCGCGGAGCATTTCTTCGACGGCGGGAGAATCGACAGGACGCGAGAACAGGTATCCCTGGCCCAGACGACAGCCGAGCAGACGCAGTGTTTCGAGTTGCTGCTCTGTTTCTATGCCTTCGGCGACGACCTCGATGCCTAAATTCTCGCCGAGCATAAGTATCGTCTTGACGATCGCGATGCTTTTCTCGTCCTGATCCATCTTGTCGATGAACGAACGGTCGATCTTGAGCCGGTCGAAAGGAAAACGCTGCAAATACGAGAGGCTGGAGTAGCCCGTGCCGAAATCGTCGGTCGAGAGCGA
>JANLTF010000138.1:0-2186 GCA_031362825.1 Acidobacteriota bacterium
GTTAAATGGTGTCACAACTTTCTCGGATTGGGCCTTGGGCAATCTTGCGGCCACCGCCGCACCCGTTTCGGTTTCGGGCCGGGTGATGACGCCGGGTGGCAGCGGTTTGCGAAATGCGGTTGTGACGATTACCGATCAACAGGGTGTATCGCGACGCACTATCACATCGTCGTTCGGGTATTTTCGATTTGAGGATGTGCCGGTAGGCGAAAACTATGTTGTCTCGGTTGCGTCAAAACGCTATCAATTTACACCGCAAGTCGTCAGCGTGACGGACAATATTGAGGAGTTGAATTTCACAGGTCAGAATCCCCTGCGTTAGCGGGGGCCCGAACGAACCAAAGAAAACAGCCACCGATTACACAGATAGCACGGATAGAAATAATTCTGATCCAGCTTCATCTGTGAAATCGTTGGCTATTTTCGTTGTGTTGGATGCCGCCCGCTTACGCAGGCGGTTCTGACATTACTTAAGAAACTCACCTAAATAAAAAGGAAGCATTTTTCGCCACCAGACCCAGTCGTGGGCTACGTCGTGGCCCCAGAGGTCGAGGCGGTGCGGGATGCCTTTTGCGTGGAGAAGGCCTGAGAACGCGCGGCTGTGGTCGGGGGCTTCGTAGTTGCCCTGGCCTGTAACAATGACGATCGAGTCTGCCTTTCGCAGCCGCGGCAGATGGAAATCGTCGTTCAGATTGCGGAGATACATATCCGGATTGTTGAAATAGACATTCTCGTCAAAATATCCTTTGTCCAGATAATTGTAGATGTCGTAGCTGCCGCTCATCGCGATGGTGCCGCGAAAATTGTCGCTGTGCTTGAAGTAGGTATTAGCGGCGAGCAATGCTCCGAGGCTCGCACCGGTCGTAAGCGGTTTGGCGTCATCACCGCATTCATTGCGGATCAGCGGCAGAACCTCGTCCGTGATGTAGCTATCGTAACGCGACAGCATCTCGACCTTCCAGCCGGGATGAGACTCGCGATTTAAGAGGCTGTACTTGTTGACCGAATTGATAGAATACGCGCGGATCAGGCCCGCTTCGATAAAATCCTTTATCGCATCGACCAAGTGAAACCGCTCGTATTCTAAATAATCCGCCGCCGCCGTCGGGAACATCAGCAGCGGATAACCCGCGTGTCCGTATGCCACCAGAGGCATATCCATGTTCAAATTGTGGCTGTACCACGATGTAATATCACGTCTCATAAAGTCTCAAATTCTATCAAAATTTGACCTCAATTGCTTGAATCGCCCCGCAGATTTCCGCGCAAGCCCCATAAAACCACTAAAACAGCCGCGAGCGAAAGCACGCTGACCGCGATTATCACCGTTGTTACGATCATTTCCTGAGCCGGAGTCGGCGTCACGTTCGAACCGCTGATCGGCATCAATTGCGAGCCGCCAAAAATTGCCGCGAGCAGCGTTCCGAGCCAATTTCCATAGCCGACCACGACCCAAAGCCATTTTAGAAACCGCTTCGTAGACGATTCGAGCTTCAAGGAATCCCAAATCACACCAACCGCTATCACGATAAGGCTGCTTACTACGGCGATCGTATGTGCCGAAAGCCCAAGCCGAGGGCTCTTCAATGAAGGAATGGCAAAGCCGGTAATAAGTGAAAAGAGAAATAGCAAAAATCCCCAACGCAATAGCGATCTGTTCATTTTCCTTCTCCCAAAGTTGATGGCAATCCTTTACGGTACAGTAGCCGAAGTGGCTAGATCAGGCATACCGACCCTAGTCACATCTGTTACGTATTCGAAAACCAAGCGAAAATTCGCTTCCAGTCTATCCTCGACCTCGCTAAGTTCGACTTCACGGCCGAGCAGTTTGTCCATTGACGTGACAGGCTCGCCTTCGCAGGCGATGATCCAGTTGTAGTAGCTGAGGTCGGTGTTTACATTTAACGCGAAGCCGTGGGTCGTGACCCAGCGTTTGATGTGGACGCCGATGGCCGCGACCTTGCCGTCGATCGTGTGAACGCCCGTCAGGCCTTCGATGCGGAAAGCGTCGATGCCGAAATCCGCCATCGTGCGGATCAGTACTTCTTCGAGATCGCGAACGTATTTGTGGACGTCTTCGCGGTCAGGCGAGAGCGATATTATCGGATAACCGACGATCTGGCCAATACCGTGATAGGTCACGCGGCCTCCGCGATTGATCTCGTGGACCTCGACGCCGAGCTTTC
>JANLTF010000163.1:0-1640 GCA_031362825.1 Acidobacteriota bacterium
TCGAGGCGAACAAATTGGTCGAATCGGCCAACAAGAAAACGAATGACGCGAAGCCTCTCGTGACGGCGGCAGGTGACAAGTTCGGAAAGATCAGCGACGACATCAAAGATTTCGAAGCGTCGAAGAAGTCACACGAGGGCGAGCTTAAAGAGCTGACAGCGAGTTATGACAAGATATTGGAACTTTACAAGGGCGCATCGGCTGACTTTACTGAGGCCGCAAAGCTAAGCAAGGACGAAACGTTTAAGTCCTACTACGAAATGAGCGCCAAGGATGTGGAAAATACGGCCGCCTTGGTTTCTCAAAACAAACTCCTTACCCAGGCGTTTGCCGACAGCAGGACCATTGACGAATACAGCAAAAAGATCGACGAGATCAAAACAAAAAATGATGCGTTAAAGAAAGAAGGCGACGATATCTCTGCCAAGTTAAAGAAACTCGAAGCCGACGTAAACGCGAAGAACAAATAGCGGCAACGCCCACCAAGTTAATATGAGCAGTGCCCGATGAGATCGGTTACCACTTCGTTTTCAATTAGGTCAATTATCAACTTATGAAATCAATATTCTGTGCCTTAATTATCATCGCCGCTCTGAGCAGTTCCGCGTTTTCTCAAGCGACCAAACCGAAGGCCACGGCACTGCCGGCAGGCCTCGCCGGTTGGAGCGGTGAGTATTCTGACAAGCTATTGAAGAACGCGGTAATAAAGGCACGTTTGAAGAAGCTGTTGGGTGCGACGAACTATACCGCATTCCTTGAGTCTTTCGAGACGCTGACACCAATTTCCAAGACCGGTGATTTCCTCTTTGCCAGCGGCTGTTTGATCCATGCCTGCACGCATTTGGAATCGGCGATCGCGATCGATGTGAATAACAACACGATCCACGCCGCGATATTCAACGAAGAAAGGCCGACCCGATACTTCAATGAACGCAGCAGTAAGACGCCGAAACCGATCGTCAATTGGGCGGCAAATATAGACACCGTCAAAACTAACAAATGAAACACCACGCGGAACAACGGATAATTATGAGATCAACTGTTTTCCTTTTCTTGATCATGCTGTTCGTCTCGATGACGGCCAATTCTCAGGAATTTAACAACCAGACGAAAGAATACGTTTTTGTCTCGCAGACCGAGGCAAAGACGGAGACTTCTCGGACGCACCGGCGTGTATTGTGCGATTATCAGCCGTCCGGGCTGTGGGTTCGCCGCGGTGAGCGAATCACCGCTAATGTCACCGAACTCGACCCTGATTACAAGCTCTCGACCATGATCGGCTTCAAACCGATGTGGGCAAAGACCAACAGCACGCAGGAGAACGAATTGCGCGAGGGTGCGAACACAGTGACGGCCAATAACGACGGTATTCTTTCGTTCATCTTTGTAAAAAGGACGGGCTACGATACCGAACCAGTGACGGTCGAGGTAAAGGTGACCGGCGGCAAGGCAATTCCGTTTTACATCGCCGGTGAGACCGAAGATGAGGACTGGGAAAGCGCCATTTCGAACATGGAAGACACCTACGTGCAGCTCGTCTCGGACAGAGTCCTGGTCACGCTTCCATCGCGGGATTATGTTAAAAATCCGATCGAAGATGTCGAGGCAATGTTTGAGACGATCCACAAGATGATCGATCT
>JANLTF010000174.1:0-10323 GCA_031362825.1 Acidobacteriota bacterium
TTTGTTCGGCCGTTCAGGAAGCCCACGAACAGGGAATCATCCACCGCGATCTCAAACCGGACAACATTTGGCTCGAACCCAATCAACGCGGCGGCTACACCGTCAAGGTTCTAGATTTTGGTATCGCCAAACTCGAAGAGCACGAGGCCGTTAACGGAGATATGCCGCAGGAGTTTCTGCGTTCGACGCACACGCTGGTTGGTGATGCGAAGGCGACGATGGGCGGCAATATCTCAACATTTGCGGCAGAGGCTTCGACGATCGTTCAGACTGCGGAGCACGGCACGATGGTGAACGAGGGCAACACGGTCTCGCTCGCGCCGCTTGCCGAAGAAAAACAGACCGCGATCTATGACGATCGGCCGGACGATCAAGACAGCGTCGGAACGCGAATGATCTCGGACGAGGTCGATGCTGATCCGGAACGCACGGGCCGCGAATACACAACGGGCAAATCACTGACGGACGCTCCGACCACTGCCGGCCTAACGCGTGTCGGAGCGGTTCTTGGCACACCTCTATATATGTCGCCCGAGCAATGCCGCGGCGAGCATCTCGATCCGCGTTCGGATATTTACAGCCTCGGCGTGATCGCTTATCAGATGCTTTCGGGGCATACGCCGTTCGAGGGCGATTTCAAGGACGTGATGGAATCGCACAAGAATGTTGAGCCAAAGCCGCTGGCCGCGAAAAAGGTCCGCCGGAAAATGAAGCGTGCGATACACGCGGCTCTCGACAAAGATCCGGACAAACGGCCGCCAACCGCCGAGGGCTTTGCCAGCGTATTGCGTGCCCGCGAGGAAGGTATCTGGGGATTGCTCAGCCGTGCGTTGATGATCTATTCAGCTCATTTGCCAAAATTCCTCAGCTTGTCGGCATTTTATTCGATACCTATCATAATTTTGACGTTGAGCCTGCTGGTGCTGTCGTTCCTGCGGGTAAGCGAGATCATCGACCCTACATTCGGCGGTCTTTTGATCGGCCTGGACAGCGTCCTGTTATCGATACTGACCGCGTTTTGTACGAATTTGATCGTCGGCACAATTGCCTGGATCGTTGTGCAGCATTTGACGGTACCATTGCGGCCGCTGCGTCTAAGACCCGCGTTCGCGGAAGCCCGCCGAAAGTGGAAACGGATCGCCGGGGCTGGTGTTTTGACCGCGTTGCTGCCATTTGTGGCAGGGGCGGTCTTGGCTATCGCCGGGTTCATCGTGTTTGGAGTGATCGGCCTGTTGGGATATTTCGTGACCGGGACCATATGGGTGTTTTTGCCTGTCGGAGGCGTTGGGGCCGTGGTTGGGGCCCTGATCGGATTTATCGGGGCGTATCTGATGTGGATACTGGTGCCGTCGGTGATCATGCTCGAGAATATCGGCGTCATCGCAGCAATGCGGCGTTCGCGTGAACTAGTGCGGAGATCGATGATGACCACAGCCGGAGCAGTTATGATAATGCTGCTTATTCCGGCGATAATTGCCGGTTCGATCTCGTACGTGGTGAATGTTTCGGCAAAGGCGTTCGATCCGAAACCGAAGGACAAGGTCGAAACTACGCAAACGGCGGATAGTGCGAAACCGGAAGCCCCGGCTCCGGAAACGGCTGCCGCCGAGCCGGAGCCCGCCGCGACGGATAAGAAGGACGACGGTATCAACTTCAATTTCGGCCCAAACAGGCGATTGAATAGCAAAGGCGGGGAAATGGACATGCAAACCCGCGTTCGGAGCACGGTCCTCGAATCATTGATCCAACTTATCTGGCTGCCGATGCAGATACTGGTTTTTTCGTTCTCGTCGATAATTGTTGCGCTACTATATATCAAGACAAGGCTTGCGGGCGGCGAATCGATGAACGACCTGGTCGAGCGATTTGAAGATGGCAACCGCCCGAATAAAAAGTGGCAAGAGCGGGTCAGACAGCGATTGATCCAGTCCGGCCGCATACCGAGCAAGTCTTAGGACATGCAGCGTAAACTTCGGCATTTCTTTACAGTTATCGGTAGCTTGATCGCCCTGTGTCTGTCGGCATCGGGGCAGGAAGTTGTGCGCGATCTCAAGCTGTCGGCGGGAGCAACGGTCGAGGTTGTCAATCACTACGGCCGAGTGGTGGCGAAAGCGATGGCGTCGGCGAAGGAAGGCGAGATCGTCGGCGGGACAGTAAAGGCTATCTCAACCAAAGGCTTGTCGGACAACGAGATCAAGTTCACGACAGCCAAAGGCGGCCTTCTTATCGTTGTGACTCCTAACGATCCAAAAAAGCGCGTCGATATCGAGCTGACTCTTCCTGAGCGTTCGTCGGTAAAGATCGAGACGACGAGCGGTGCGGTCGATGTGATGGGTAATCTCGCAAGCGTCGAGGTATTCACCGACACGGGCACGATCACGACCGACATTCCCGACGAAGAGCTGACCTACAACTTCCACTGGACCGAATCGCGTCCGCGTTACATCGCTGATTTTGATATTGCTGAAGTAAAAGAGAAGTCGGGCGGGCGGTTTGAGATTCGGGGGAAGTTTCAGGTTCCAGGTTCCAAGTTCCAAGTTAAAGATCCAGATCCTAAATCAAAGACCAAAGACCAAACGCCTAAAGGCGTCACTCTGAGCTTCACCACTGCGCGCGGCATTATTTTGCTGAATGTGCCGCCGGGCGAGGTTGGGAGTGATCTGCGTGAACGGCCGCTTACCAATGCGGCGAAGGCGATCGTTCGCAGCGGTGATTCGCTGCTGATGGAAGCGATCCGTCGGGCGGCGCCTAAGTATTACGGAGAATACGCACGCTCCTTGCCGCCGATCAAGATGGAGCCGCGTTTCTCGCCGAAGACCACGCCGACCGATCTGCCCACCGCGAAACTCAAACGTGCGACCGTTCGCATCACCGATCTCGAAAACCGTGCGATCGCCGGGCTGAAAGCGGATGATTTCGAAGTGACGGAGAGCGGCACGAGTCGCGAGATCGTTTCGGTGGAACAATCTACCGCTCCATTTAATCTGGTGCTGCTGCTCGATGTTTCGGGGAGCGTTGAGAATTACGTCAATTTCATCCGCAAGGCGGCGCGGAGCTTTGTCGATACGGTCGATGCTAACGACAAGGTCTCGCTGGTTATCTTCAACGACGACGTCAAGGTCCTTTCCAAATTCACGACTGACAAAGGCAAGCTCTCGGTGAGTCTCGACACGTTCGACGCTGGCGGCGGGACGGCGTATTACGATGCGCTGGCGTTTGCTGTTTCCGACACGCTGCGGCCGCTCAAGGGCGAACGCACGGCGATCGTCATCCTGACAGACGGCGACGACAACCGTTCGTTCCTCGCGTTCGACTCGTTGATGGGATCGATACAGGAAAGCGGAGCGCTTATCTATCCGTTGTATGTGCCTTCGGGGCTGATCGCACTAGCCGCACAGGGCGTGACCGCCGACATCGACCCGATGAGAAAGAAATATATGTCGCTTTCCGCTAAATCCTCAGGCGAAGGCGAACGCCTCGCAAAGATCTCGGGCGGCGTATATTACCCGATAACCCGAATCGAACAGATCCAAAAAGCCTACCAGGACATCGCCCTTCAACTACGCACGGCCTACGTCATAACGTTCCGATCGGAACTCGCCCCAACCGCCAACGACGGCGTCTCGCCGCGATTGAAGATCAAAACAAAACGCGACGCAGTTTTTACAACCATTACGTCCATTGACGCTTTGCCGAATTAGGAATTAGCAGTTGTAACGGCAGAAGGCCAGACTGCGTTGATAAAGTTGTTAAATTCAATAGACTGCGTTACGATAAAATGTTAACTAAATAAATTAGGGAGACGAGGCCTGCCGAGCGGCACGCTGATCGTCCACCAACGCACTCTGCTACCTATTTTCTAGATCTTAATTGAGTCATTTTGAGGGTCAATCTATATGTTAAATCGCAAATCGTCGTATCGTTTCCCGATCGCCATCGTTACGCTTATCACAATCGCCGCCGTTACTGCCTCTGCCAACTGGGTTAGCGGATATAGCTTTAACCTATTTGGGCTGAGCAAGACTGCGTCTGACGCCCCGCAGCTAACCGTGCCGTTGGATGTAGCGGGTGAGTTGGACCGGTCGAATGAAGATGCGGACGCGATGAAGCTCAGGGCTGGGTGGGACGCAAAACCAAAGGTCGAGGAGCCGGCAGGTCCGCAAGCAGACGGCCCGTCCGCGGACCTTATCGGCGCGGCAACGTATGGGTTTACGGCTACATCCGCGATACCACTTGAGGACATGTCCTCGGGCACAACCCTTCTAATGGCGGCGGACATTGACGACTCCGCCTCGGCAATTGCACCTATCGGCTTCGAGTTCTGGTATGACGGCGTGCGGAACACGACTTTTTCCGCCAACGCGAACGGCCTGATGCGGCTCGGAGTTGTGGCTGTCGGCACGACATTTACTAACAGTATTGGCTCCACGACCAACAGTCCGCAGATCGCACCGTACTGGGACGACCTCTGGATCGGCAACAACGGTAAGGTCCACTATAAGGTTGTCGGCATTGCGCCGAATCGTAAGCTGGTGGTCGAATGGCAGAATGAGCAGGTCCCGCGTGTTGCAGCCGCAAATGCCGGAGCGGGGACATTTCAGGCGTGGCTGTTTGAGAAGTCAGGCGTGATCGAATTTGTTTATGGTTCAGGCATGGCGGCTAATGCCGGCGGAGCCTCGATTGGTTTGCAATCCGGTGCGGCGACAAACTTTGCCAGTGTCACGGCAAGCACAAACACCGTCTCTTATGCGGTGGCAGACGACCTGAACACGGTCGCGATCCCGAGCGGAACTGCATATATATTTACTCCGAATGCCCCGCTTGCCCCGACGGTGTTGAACTTCACTGCGATCGGGTTGAACACAATGACCCTCAATTGGACCGACAACGCGAGCAACGAGTTTGGTTATGCTATATATCGTTCGCTGGATGGTGTTAGTTATGATTTTGTAACTCTAACGGCGGCAAATGCGACTTCCTCGGTTCAAACAGGCATAGCGTCAAATACGGCGTATTTTTGGCAGGTGTACGCTGTTTCTGAAGGGGCTGTAAGCAGCGTCCTCTCGGGCAGTCAGGCGACAACTACCGGAACTGTGGTCGGAACAAGATCTGTCGGCCCGACCGGGACTTATTTATCCCTCACTGCGGCCGCTGCGGATATCAATACTAACGGCCTCGCCGGTAATGTCCTTTTGGAGCTACAGGCGGCATACGTCAGTGCGGTCGAGACATTCCCGCTGGTTTTCAGTGCCAAGGGTTCGCCGACGAATACCCTGACAATTCGCCCTGAAACAGGAGCGGTGGCGTTGAGTATTACCAGTGCAGATGCCACAGCAACCCTCGATATGAACACAACGACCAATGTTACCATCGACGGCCGGGCGGGCGGCGCTGGTCCATCGCAATTGACCATCGCCAATACTAGCCTAACGGGCGCTGCAGTGCGCCTCATCAACGGAGCCTCGCGAAACACCGTAAGGTTTGCAACGATCACGGGCGTCAACAACACGTCGACGGGCGGCGTAGTGCTCTTTAGCACCTCGACGGCTGGTACCGGCAACAACAACAACACGATCGACAATTGCAACGTACAGGACGGTGCGACGACCCCGGTCAACGGCATCTTGTCGCTGGGGACCAGCTCAACCGCGCTTATTAATACCAGGAACACGATCTCGAACAACAATATATCCAACTTCCATAGTGCAACCATCGCCAGTAACGGTATCAACGTGAGTACCAACAACACCAATTGGACGATCTCTAACAACAGGATCTTTCAGACCCTGCCGCGAGCCTCTACTGCGTCCATCACGCACCGCGGGATCCTGGTCGTCCCCGGCGCTGGCCACGATTTCACCGTTACCGGAAACGTAGTCGGCTTTGCAAACTCCGCCGGAACCGGCACATACACATTGACCGGAACGCTCGCGAACGCTTTTGTAGGGATCCAGGTCCAGGCGGGCACCAGCCCGATCGGCAGCAGCATCCAGAACAATACCGTCGCCGGTATCAGCCAGGCAACGACGACGGGTAGTCTCATAGGTATCAGTGTGACGGCCGGCAGCGCCAATATCGGCAACGTGACCGGAAACACGGTCGGCAGCGGGACCGGGAACGGATCGCTTACGAACACACCGACAGGTGCCGCTTTCATAGTTGGTCTAAATGCATCCGGATCAGCCCTGTCAACGGTCGTAATTGCGAACAACACCATCGGATCGCTGACGGCGACCGGTAACCCCTCGACGGTCAACCCCAATCTGAATGTGGTCCAACTTACTGGCGGAGCGATTACATTCTCGAACAACCTCCTTGGCAGTACTACCACCGCAAACAGCATCCAGACAACTACTGCGGGTACGAGTGCGACTGGGCAGCAGTTGATCACTATCTTTGCCGGTACAACCATGCCCATCACGATCTCGGGCAACACGCTCGCAAACATCACCAACTCCGGCACAGGAACGGCGCACGTCATCCGGGGGATTCAGATCCAGTCACCGGCGCTCAGTGCCGCATTAAGCGGTGGAAAAGGCACGATTTCGGGGAACACGGTTCGCGACCTCACCGGGGCGAACTCCAACACCAGCGCTTTGGGCGTAACTGGCATTTTCCTTACCACCGGTACAGGCGGTATGCCGGGTGGCGGCCTTATCGAAGGGAACACCGTCTTTTCAATTTCGAACACCAATACCGGGGCGTTTTCAACGGGTGTGGCCGGCATTGGAATGAGCGGATCCAGTTCGACCGTTGGCGTCACCGGCGGCGTAGTGAGCAAGAATAAGGTTTACGACCTTCGAAACGCCTCGACCGGAACGTCTGCAATTGCCCCACCACGTGCTACGGGCATCTATGCGCAAACCGGGACGACCTTTATGCAGGTGTCGAACAACATGGTCTCTCTCGGCAACGCCCAAACCACAAACACGCAATTCATGGGCATCTGGAATGACTTTTCCACGAGTGCAACGTTAATATCTTATTACAACTCGATCCATATTGAGGGCGTAGCTGCGGCCGGCGCACTGCCGAGTTATGGATTACTTCGTGGTGACAACACAGCGGCCTCGGCGGTCACGTCGCCTGTCGACATCAAGAACAGCATTTTCGACAACACGCGTACCGGCGGCACCGGCAAACATTATGCCATCGGCAACGTGAATACGGTTCCCGCGACGGGCTGGGGGGCGGGTGCCTCTAATTATAACGTCTTAAATAGTGCTTCCGCGGCCACGGTCGGCATCTGGGGATTAGCTACCGATGAGACATTCGCAAGCTGGAAAATCGACTCGGCATCGGACGCCGCCAGCCTGCAAGGCGACCCGTTGTTTGTTAATCCAGTGAATGATCTTCACCAGATAACGACAACAAATTCGGTACTGAAGGATAAAGGTATCGCCGTAAGTGTCCTTGACGATTTTGATGGCCAGATCAGATCGGTAGTTGGTTTTGTTGGCGGTGTGCCTGATATCGGTGCGGACGAACCGACGGCACCGACGGCGGCGAATGCTTCGGTTTCGGGGCGTGTGACTACGGCGGACGGCCGCGGGATCCGCAACGCGATCCTGACAATCTCCGGCGGCAGCCTGACGACTCCGCGCTTTGTTCGGACAGGCAGTTTTGGATACTATTCGTTCGAAGATCTCCCGGCCGGTGAGACGTATGTTGTTACGATCAGTTCGAAACGCTACATATTCTCGAATCCGAGCCGCGTGATCACGCTGAATGACAGCATCACCGACGCCGACTTCACCGCCGAAGCCCAATAACGGCTTCGCATAACCAGAACAAAAGGCCGCGAGCGTAATGCTTGCGGCCTTTCTTATGTTTAGAGTTACGACTTTAGGCGTGAAGGTGAGCGATATGCGATAAGAGCCAGTGTTTACAGGCTTTGCGGCAAAATAGAACGTTTACGCGACGTCGGACATTTCCGACAGGTAGGTAAACCTGTCGGCGGAAATGGCCCCACTGTCGCCAGTTGCGGTGAATCTGTCGCCGGTAGCGGTCACACTGTCGCCGGTAACGCTCACGCTGTCGTCAGTTGCGGTGACACTGTCGAAAGCGGCGCTAATCCGCATTTTGGCGGTTATGGGCCCGGAAGCGTTTGGGGCCGTACCAGAGCCAGAAGCCGGAGATGGTGAAGATCAGCAGGGCCGAGCCCATTATTGTGGTGTAGGCGAGCTTGAACGGTTCGCCGGACGTGCCGAACAGGTGGTCGAGGATGATGCCGTCGTGGATATTCTCGATAAAATCGGAGCGGCGGCGTTCGATGTGGAGCAGGCCGCCGGTCGTGCAGTCAAGCTGGACGCCCCAATAGCCTTCGGTAAAGACAAATTTGACCATCCCTTTGTCGGGACGGATGTCGATGCGGTCAATCTCGAGCGACATGTCGGCGGAGATCTGCTCGCGAACCACCGCGACCGCTTTTTCGTGCAAAACATGCACCGGCAGCCAGCCCTGTTGATTTGTTGAGACGCCCGAGAACGACTTCGGCAAAATAATGCCGCCGCTGTTCTTTTTCCACCCCAACAGCAGCCCAGTCACCGCGACGATAAAGAAAAACACAAACAACAACGCGCCCGTCGTTCGGTGTAGTTTTCGCGTAAACTTTAATAGCTGAGCCTCTCGTTTTCTTTGTACAGATTTCATTGTGACGCTGGGTAAGATAATAACAAGAGGCACGAGGTTGTACACAACACGGTGGTGATGTCAGCGCTATTCAATTTATTGAAAGTTTGGAACAGGATTGTGATAAAATCCTGACTATGGGAAGGATGACGTTAACAATTAACTTTCCGGAACGTGTTGGTTCCGTTTTAAAAGACAAAGCGAAACAGCGTGGAAAAGGCGCGGCGGAGTATATTGAGGATCTGGTAACTGAAGATCTGAATCGTCCCTCGCTCGACGAGTTATTGGCTCCAATTCGAGAAGGATTTAAGAAGAGTGGGGCGAGCGAATTGGAACTTGAACAACTCTTCGCCGGGGAAATTAGGTCGATGAGGGCGGAAAAGAGACATAAGCGCGTTTTGGAAGATGCCTGACAGAAAGATCCGTGCGGTTTTCGACTGCAATGTTTACCTGCAAATCCTGATCAATGAGGAGAGCGTCGCCGCACGGTGTTTTGGCTTGGCTAGACGCGGCGACATCGAAATATTCATTTCCGAACCGACATTTCTCGAATTGATCGAGGTTTTGTCGAGACCAAAGGTTCTTGCGTTCATACCCGTTACAGCCCAAAACGAACTTGCATTTTATCTAGCCGAAGTCAAGAATGTAGCCCGGACGATTCGCAATTGTCCACGAAAATTTAGGTTCTCTCGCGATCCGGACGACGAACCATATATCAATCTCGCTATTGCGGCAAAGGCGGACTATATCGTCAGTCGTGATAGTGATCTCCTCAGCCTCATGACCGACCATACTGACGAGGCCAAGGAATTCCGGCAGAAGTATCGGCATATCACGATCGTCGATCCTGTTGAATTTCTTAGCATTACCAGGGAAATCGATCTTGCTTTGGAGCCATAATCTAATTCAAGCTTTGGAACCACCTTTATTACAAATATTGTTCGACGAAGAAGAGCGGCGGCCGATGTCGGTGTCGGAGTTGACGAACGGGATACGGTTGGAGCTTGAGCGGCGGTTTGCGGCGGTTTGGGTCGAGGGCGAGCTGATCGGGTTTACGGCGGCTGCGTCCGGCCATTGGTACATGACGCTGTCAGACGGCGACGCGAAGCTCAAGACGGTGTGCTGGAAATCGACGGCGGCAAGGATAAACTTTCGCCCGCAGACCGGAATGAGCGTTCGTGTGCGGGGAAAAGTCACGCACTACGGGCCGACCGGCGAGACGCAGTTGACCGTGACTTCGATGCAGCCGTCGGGCGAAGGCGCGTTGGCGATCGCTTTTGAACAGATCCGGTCGAAACTCGAACGCGAGGGGCTGTTCGACGTGAGTTTGAAACGGCCGATACCTTTTTTCCCACGAAAGATCGGCATCATCACCAGCCCGAACGGTGCCGCCTATCACGATATTATACACGTGCTTTCGAGACGTGCGGCGTCGATCAGCAGTCTATTGCTCCCGACACGCGTTCAGGGCGAAGGGTCGGCAGACGAGATCAGAAACGCTGTCGAGACCGCGAATGCGTTTAACCTCACGCTGCCTTTGGACGACCGCATCGATGTCCTTATTGTCGGTCGCGGTGGCGGTGCTGCGGAAGATCTGTGGGCGTTTAATGATGAGGATCTCGCTCGTGCATTGCGTGCGAGCGAAATACCCGTGATCTCCGCCGTCGGACACGAACCCGATATCACGATCTC
>JANLTF010000196.1:0-10956 GCA_031362825.1 Acidobacteriota bacterium
TGTTTCCCTTTCCTTCTCGCTCATCAGTATTGCCCCTCTTTTATCCATCGATCACCCCCTTTCTTCCGATGATCAACCCCTTTCTCGAACTAGGACATTTCTATTGAGTTCAAACTAGGACATTCTCATAGAGTTCTAACAACCTGATAAATTAATCTTGTAAACCCGTGCGTTTTTCGATACACTCCGTCCATTGATGCAAAACACGTTTTCATTGGTCCTGATCAAGCCATCGCACTACGACGACGATGGTTATGTGATTCAGTGGTTTCGCTCTGCGATTCCCGCTAACTCTTTGGCGTGCCTTTACGGATTGGCCCGTGAATGTGCGGAAGATAGGGTTCTCGGCCCCAACACTGAGATCGTCACCCACGCCTTTGACGAAACGAACACAGTGATCGATATCGACAGCATCGCCACACTCGTACGCTCAGGTGACAACGGCATGGTCATGCTTGTGGGTGTACAATCAAATCAATTTCCGCGGGCACTCGATATCGCACGGCCACTTCGCGAAATGGGAATCAAAGTAGCGATCGGCGGATTCCACGTCTCGGGCACGATGGCGATGCTTGAGGATCGTGATCCGTACGTGCAAAAGGCTCTCGATATGGGAGTTTCCCTCTTTGCCGGCGAAGCCGAAGGCAGACTCGCGAACGTACTCCTTGATGCCTCGATGGACGCCTTGCCGCCGATCTACAATTTCATGGATGATCTGCCGAAAATCGAGGGCGTTGCGACGCCTTTGCTGCCGGCCGAACGCGTCCATTTAACAGCGGGTGCGACGACGAGTTTTGACGCCGGACGAGGATGTCCGTTTGCGTGCTCGTTTTGCACCATCATAAACGTTCAAGGCCGTAAATCGCGTAGGCGTTCCCCCGACGATATCGAACGTATTGTCCGGGCCAATGTCGAGCAAGGCCTGCATTCGTTCTTTATTACCGATGACAATTTTGCACGAAATACCGATTGGGAGATCATTCTCGACCGTTTGATTGATCTCCGCGAGATCGACGGCTTGAAGATCAGTTTTATTATTCAGGTCGATACGCTTTGCCACAAATTGCCGGGCTTTATGGACAAGTGCAAGCGAGCCGGCGTCAAGCGCGTCTATATCGGGCTGGAGAACATCAATCCCGACAATCTTCTAGGCGCGAAGAAACGACAAAACAAGATCACCGACTATCGGGCGATGCTGCTGGAATGGAAACGAGTAGGGATCGTTACGTATTGCGGTTACATTCTGGGATTTCCGGGCGACACGCCTGATGCCATCATCCGCGACATTGAGGTGATCAAGAACGAGCTTCCAGTCGATCTGCTCGAGTTCTTTTACCTCACCCCTCTGCCCGGTTCGGAAGATCACCAGACCCTGCATCGCAAAGGAATCGCAATGGACGAGGACCTGAACAAATATGACCTTTGTCACGATGTGACGGACCACCCAAATATGTCGCGCCAGGAATGGCGCGATGTTTATAAAAAGGCGTGGGACACTTACTACACTGACGCGCATATCGAGACAATCATTCGGCGTTCGATCGTTTCGGGCACGAGTCCCGGCAAGACGACATTTTTTATTGTTTGGTTCAGAGGATGCCTCGGAATCGAAGGTATCCATCCGCTCGAAGGCGGCTTTCTTCGCCGCAAGGTTCGCAAAAACCGCCGTTCTGGTTTGAAGATCGAAAGCCCGCTCATTTTCTATCCACGATATGCGCTTGAGACGTTGGTAAAGCAGGCAAAATGGGCATCGCTCTACATCCGTCTTCGAATTATTTACAAACGCGTTAAGCGCGATCCCGCTAGATTTGATTACATGGACACCGCTCTCGAACCGGTAACTGACCACGAAGAGGAACGCAAATTATTCCAGTCCGATGCTGCCCAAGGCTATCTTGACAAGGTTCGTCGCATCGAACGCATTAGTCGCGGCGAGGCCGTTTAGGGATTTACGATAGGGCTTTCTATCGTGTATTATTGCTATTCCCCTGTCTTGATATGCCCGAAAATAACTCGATCCTAATAATCTACACAACCAAATACCGCCTCGGCGGGCATCAGTTTCCGGTGGTTGCTGAGACGTTGGCGGCTGAGAAAAAGGCCGCAGGTTTTGAGGGCGAAACCATCACGAAGGCCGTGGAGAGCAAACTCGATGTACTGAGGGCGATCGGCGAGATCAAGGAAGCCGGTAAGCAGATCAGCGAGTTTCACTTTGTCGGACATTCGGGGATGTACGGACCGATGTATGGGACGGTCGCGTTTCCCGAGCAGTTTTCGCCGTACGAATGGGAGCAGCTGGAGATTCCGTTTGCCGATGAGGCTGGCGCCTATTTTCATTGCTGCCGGTCGGCACGGTGGTTCGCACCGTTTTTTGCCCGGACATTCAATGTGCCTGCGTATGGATTTTTCTGGTACACGACCTTCTCTCGGAGCAAAACTAAATATGTCTCGGCCGGTGACAACGCTGACGGCAAACTTTACACGATCGGCTGCAAAGGGCGTAAGTCGCATGGCATTTTAGCTTCCGCACAAAAGCGTCTTGGTTTTATGCCCGCCGAGGAAATGAAGCGGTTCGAACCAAAACCGCCGGACGGAGACACGTCATATGATCACGTCGCCGAATTGTACGACGCGGCTTTTGTCGATATCCGTGTGCGCAAGGACGAGTGGAAATGGCTCGGCGAGCATCTGCCGCAAGGTAATTTTTCTATGCTTGATATAGGCTGTGGGAATGGTGCATTACTAAATGCCCTGGCAGATCGCGTTACGATGGGCCGAGGCGTTGATGAATCGGCGGGCATCATCGAGCGGGCGAAACTCAAGAACAAAGATCACGACCAACTTGAGTTTCAGAATATCAATGGCCCTGTTTTGCCGTTCGAAGACGCGACTTTTGATGTCGTCACGTCGTTGATGTCGTTCCGTTATCTTGATTGGGATCCGCTATTAAGCGAGATAAAACGCGTGATGAAACCGGGCGGTAAATTTCTAATTATTGATATGGTTACGGTTCCGGTCGCGATATCGGAATATCCGCGACTGCTCAAAGACAAACTGCGGACCAAACGCGACCAGAAAGCCAATGCTCAGTTCGACGCGGCTCTCCAAAAGCTTGTCTCGCATCCCGATTGGAAAAAGATGCTCGAATACAATCCGATACGCTCGGAACACGAGATGAAATGGTATCTCGAAAGCCGATTTCCGGGGCAGAAAATGGAAACGCTCAACATGGCCTGGAACTCGCGCATCGTCGCCTTCGACAGCGGCCCGGTCGAAAAGGGTATCGAGGTCAAACTATCGTACCCGTAAGAGATCAACCGCGAAATAGGCCAAAAATCCGAAAATTAAGAGATTTCATCTCAACAACATCAAAATTCGCAATCTCTTTTTCTTTTTATTTAGTCTATTTCGCGTATTTCGCGGTTAAATCTTCATGAATCGACTCGGCATAATCGATTGGGGCATTGGCGGCGTCAGTATTTACAAGTTGATACGCGGCGATCTCGGCGTTCCGGTGACGTATTTTTCCGACACCGGTGTGATGCCGTATGGCAAAATGACGCGGCCTGAGCTTGTTTCGCGGCTTGATCATGTCGTTGAATTTTTACGATCCAACGGCGTCACGAATCTCGTCATTGGCTGCAACGCTGCGAGTACGGCGATTCCGTTGCTTAAGGATCAAGGCTTAGTGGTCGAGGGCGTTATTGAGTCAGCGATCAGATCGACCTCAAAGCTTAAACCCAAAGATCTCGGCCTGATCGGTGGGCGGCGAACTGTCGTTTCGGGAGTGTATCGTCGCGGATTTGCTTTGAATCGGATTGCTCTCAAACAACGTATCGCCCAACCGCTGTCCGCATTGATCGAGAGCGGCGATTTGTCATCTGAAACGTTAAAGAATGAGTGCCGGAAAATACTCTCACCGCTCAAAAACTGCTCACACATTTTACTAGCCTGTACACACTATCCGGCGATCACAGACGTGATGCGGCCCTTCGTCTCTAAACAAACGGAGTTCGTGGATCCTGCCGCTGACCTCGTTAAACGTGTCGAAAAGTGGAGATTGCTTACCGAAGGCGCTGATGCCTTTCTGACTTCGGGAAACGCTAATAGCATGAAGAAGGCCGCATTGGCCGCTTTCGGCGTCGAGATCGAAAACGTCGAAAAAGTATCGATCTGACGCAAGTTCGGCGACGTAGGATCGTTCTTGATAGTGGATGCCTTTTGCGTTCATTTTTATATCAGGAGCGATTATGAAAACACTTTTTACATCTATTTTTCTTGGCCTTTTGGTTACGATCTCTTCTTCTGCGAACACACTTCCATCCGGTGTTTGGCGGCTCGAATCATATAATTTTCGGCAAAAAATCGCCTTTCCGATCGACAAAAATGTGATCACGATGAATATCCGCGAAGGCGGGGAGATCGGCGGCCGGTCAGGTTGTAATGTTTATGGCGGCAGCTATTCGGTCGAGGACGGAAAGCTCAAGATCAGCGAACTGATATCGACGATGATGGCGTGCGACGAGCCGTCAATGCAGTTCGAACAAACCTTTTTCAAGACCTTGGAAGGGGCGACGAAGTTTACGGCAGAGAGTTGGAAACTCAGTATTACTAATCCAAAAACAGGAAATTTTTTACGGTTTACACGCGTCGAAGATCGTGACAAATGCCTCCCTTCAAGCGGTGAAAAGCTCTAACCTTCGACAGATTCGGGCGTCGGAGCCGCTTCATTACCGGCCATCAATAAATAGGAATACAGCACAATGCCGGTAAGTACGCCGGTGCCTATCTTGACGGCCGGCGGGAGGGACGACGGCGATAGAAAGCCTTCGATCACCCCGGCGACGACGAGCAAACACGCACAGCCAATGACGATCTTAGCGGCTTCCATCCCTTTTTTCTTTAGGGCTTGGGCACGGGTGAGGTCGCCGGGATTTATGATCGCGTAACCGATCATCATTCCGGCTCCGCCGGCCATGAAGATCGCCGATAACTCGATCACGCCGTGCCCGACCATAAAGGTTAACAGTTCGTTGGCGAAATCCGTATTTCCGCGAAAACACGCACCGACAACTCCGCCGATACTGACGCCATTCATAATCAAAATATAGAGTGAACCGACTCCCAACAACGCACCCCAGGCAAACGCAAGAAACGAAACACGGATGTTGTTCGTCAGCAATTCGCTTGCGCCGATCTGGTTCGCCTCATTTAGCGAGAGCCACCATTTGCGATCGGATGCTGCATTTGCCGCGGCATCCTCGACGCCTATGGTGATAGCAAATTCGGGATTGACGTAGCTCTGCCAGCCGGAAAAAATGGCAGGCAAAGTGAGAGCCAGAAAAGCTACGAAGATATACCAGCGAGCCGCTCGAAACGCGGCCGGGAAATCATTGGCGAAAAACTTCCAAACGACACCGGCCCCGCCGCTTTCGGCACGATAGATCTTGCCGTGGGCCCGGATGACGAGGCTGTTTAGATAATTGATAAGCTTTGCGTCACGCGTCTCCGCCCGTGCGATCGCAAGGTCCGATGCCGCACGCCGATAAAGCTCACCAAATTCGCGGACCTCGACCCGCGAAAGCCCACGCAGGTTCGAACCGCTGAGCATCGACAGAAGGTCTTCGAGCCGCTGCCAATTGTCCTTTTTTTCTTCGAGAAATCTATTCATTAGCGGCGGAACGCGAACTCTCAGCGGGAAATTCCCCGGTTTTTGCCGGATCACGGTTCACCGAAAGTAAGTTGGTTGTCCTCTCCGTCACCGACGCTGGCGGGGCGTCGATATCGAATTGAGCGGTACGGTCGGGAAAAGACAATACCGGATTCGAAAACGGCGTCAATTCCTTTTCATCTTTTGCCCGCTTGAGCGAACGATTCATTCGGTTCCAACCGAAACACGCAAACACACTCGAAAGGAACGAGATAGCCAGGCCGATTATCAAAAATGCCCCGATACCTTTGCCAAACACGACGCCGCTCAGCAGCATCGCGAGCAGTGCCGAACCAATGATAACAGTAGAAGCGGCGGACGCGATAAAGGTCGAAACGACCGACGTGTGGCCGGCACGGATCTCTGAATACATCCGCAATATTTCGAGTTCGTTTGACTCGACGACCATTTTCGAGCCGCATCTGCGACAGAATCGCGAATCATCAGTTGATTCAGTTCCGCATGCAGAGCATATCTTGTCAATAGCTCGAACGGTTGCCAATGCGGAAATTGCTTCGGCCTCTTTGGTTAGGACTTCCTTTTCGCTTTTCGATAGCGACGGGTGTTTTACTACGTAGTCGAACGTTGCCCGCGTGGCATGTTCGCCTCGTTCCTTGAGCTTGACATTCAACGTCATCGGATAATCGAGCACATCGGCCGAAGAATACGACGTGCCCCAACCTCGTGCCTGCCGCCGCCCGCGAACGATATGATCGTCGTCATCCAGAATGTCATAGTCTAAGCGTTCGAGCGCAGCTATCAGGCGTACTCGCACGCTTTTGATATCGCCGACAAGCACCTTACGCAGGTAGTGCTCGGTTGTGTGATAAGGACTTGCCCCAGAGTCGCCTAGAACGATCAGATCAGACATACAGTGCTCCAAAATAATAATATTCGCAAAAACAGATACGAATCGGGCTGAGTCGAAGTTCTTTGCAATAAAAAATTAACAGTTCCGTAACACTTCCCGCGTCTTCTAAAAACTCATCCAAAACGCGTTGGCACAAATCCTTCGCGGTGACTAGAATCTATTTATAGCTATGTCCGAAGAGGTTCGCAAATATCACGAGGAAGATGAGATAGGAAAGACATATGATCTGAAGGTGGCCCGGAGACTCTTTCGCTATCTGCGGCCTTATTGGAAGCTCGTAACCACTGCACTTTTTCTCACCCTCATAACAAATATTCTGATCAGTACGCAGCCGCTGTTTACAAAAATGGCGGTGGACGATTTTATAACGCCCAAGCAGACGGACGGGATTTGGCTGTTTGCCCTTATCTTTTTTGGCGTCTTTCTCTTCCGCTTTATCTTTTCATACATCCAGGAAATATTGCTAAACAATGTCGGGCAACGTGTGATGTTCGATCTGCGGACCGAGCTTTTTACAAAATTGCAGAGACAGGAAGTCGCATATTTCGACCGTTATCCTGTTGGAAGGACAATGACCAGGCTGACGGGCGATGTCGATGCACTCAACGAACTGTTCACGTCCGGCGTAATCGATGTGCTTGGTGATCTGGTCGTCATCTTCGCGATCATCGGGATGATGTTCTGGATGGACTGGAAACTGGCGCTGGTGTCGCTCATTACCGTCCCACTGCTCTTCACGGCGACCAATTGGTTTCGCAAACACGCCCGAAACGGCTTTGACAAGGTGCGGACACGAAACGCGAAACTCAATGCGTTCTTACAGGAATACATTTCCGGCGCCCAGACCGTTCAGCTTTTCAACGCCGAGGAAAAAGCAAAAGGCCGCTTTTCCGAGATCAACGACGATTACCGCAACGCCAACATCGAGACCATCTATTACTACTCGATATTTTATCCGCTGGTCGATTTTATCGGTGCGATCGGGATCGCGATGGTAATTTTCGCTTTCGGCTACGAGAGTCTCAGTGGAATGTCTGCGGCCGGTGCCGGTTTGACAGTTGGAATTCTGGCGTCATTTATACAGTATTCGCTCCAGCTTTTTCAGCCGATCCGCGATCTGTCGGACAAGTTTAATGTGCTCCAGGCAGCGATCGTCGCCTCGCATCGTATATTTATTTTGCTTGATCGCGATATCGAGGTCACTAGTCCGGCGGAACCAAAGCGCAGCGGCAAAGCGGTCGGCAAGATCGAATTTCAGAATGTTTGGTTCGCATATAAAGACGAAGATTGGGTGTTGAAAGACGTGTCGTTCACCGTCGATCTCGGCGAAAGCACCGCTCTCGTCGGGCACACTGGTTCGGGTAAGACGACGGTGACGAATCTGTTGATGCGGTTCTACGATATTCAGAAAGGTGCGATCCTCCTTGACGGCGTCGACATCCGCGAATGGGACCTGCACGATCTTCGTTCGATCTTTGCCGTCGTTTTGCAAGACGTCTTCCTCTTTAGCGGCTCCATCGAAAATAATATCAAGCTCGGGAATAATGAGATCGATATGGAACGCGTCGAGTGGGCAGCAAAAGAGGTTCGGGCTGACGAATTTATCCAGAAGCTCGACGGCGGCTATTCTTCCGAGGTCCGCGAACGCGGCGCCGGCCTGTCGGTCGGGCAAAAACAGTTGATCTCGTTTGCTCGTGCTCTCGCGTTCGATCCGACGATCCTGATCCTTGACGAAGCGACCAGCTCGATCGACACCGAGACCGAACAGCTCATCCAACGCGCCGTCGAACGCGTGATGCAAGGCCGCACATCGCTCGTCGTGGCTCATCGTCTGTCCACTATCCAAAAATGCGATCGCATCATCGTTCTGCATCACGGCGAACTCCGCGAGATCGGCACGCATAACGAGCTGCTCGCAAATCGCGGGCTTTACTGGCGTCTCTATCAATTGCAGTATTCGGACGAGAAACTGCACACGTCGGCTCCCGGCTTCCTGCCCCCGCAGATGAGCATTGCGGGCGGAACGCAAGGCTGATCTTTTGATTAGGCGGCTCACTCAATTTTGTTTATAATTAGCCGCAAAGTTTCGTCTGTGTTTCCTGCCAATGAATGATGAACTGCAAAAATTAGCCGACTCGATGATCGCTGACATTTACGCCAAATGTCACGAAAACGCGCCTAATTTTGGCATTTCGACTGAAACGTTTTCTGCCTCATTAAATAAAACTGCCGCTAAATATTTGGGTGCGGCATCAACCGAACCGGTTGCCGAAACCGATCTGCGCGAGTTCCTCGGACAAATTCAGGCCGACGATCTGGTCATGGCCCTAGCCTGCTCGGCCGGCAATGAGCGTGCTTGGTGGGAATTTGACCAGCAGCACCGCTCGTATATGGAGCGCGTCGCCCGGCATCTCGCCAAGACCGACATCGACGCACAGGAAGTGATTGACAGCGTTTATGTCGAGCTTTACGGAACTCGTGTCGTCGATGGGATGCGTGTCTCTAAATTTGCAACATACAGCGGCCGCGGTTCGCTTCGCGGCTGGTTGCGGACGGTCATCTGGCATTCCGTAGTCGATCTGCATCGTGCGAGCCATGACGAGGTTTCGCTCGACGAAATGACCGAGAACATCGGCGAAGGTGCGACTCACGCGACGTTTGCCGCGGCCCCGACCGGCGGCGAAGATGCCGCATTTGATGAACTGACGCGCAATCGTTATCGCTCGGCGACAGTCTCGTCGCTGAACAATGCGTTTGGCTCGCTCGACGATCACGAACGGCTTTTGTTGATGTATTACCACGTCGATAATTTGAAACTCCGCGAGATATCACGGCTCGTCGAAAACGAATCGTCGCCATTGCGAGGCTGGTTCCAACGCAAGTCGGCAACCCGCGACCAGCCCGGTTCAAAGATCTACGAATCGACCGTAATGCGTTGGCTCGAAAAGAGTTATGCAAAAGTGCTTCAGCTATTTCGCGACGAATTGACCAATGTTCATAATCTCAAAAAGGAGGAAATCGAGATCTGTCTGGGCCTTGCAACACAGGACCTCGCCGGTGGTGATATCTACCGAAACCTGACGGCAAAATAGTTTTTACCCCTCGTCTAGTTAACGGAGATTTAACCCACGATAGATACTTACGCAAAATTGTTTACATTGAGCGTCTAGTATTCGGGAGGTTCATAATTGAGATGGGAAACACAGAAAAGATCAATAATACGGACGAGAGGTTTCAAGGTTTGCTGGGCAGTTATCTCCGTCATCGCTCTTCGAACGAAGCAACGAGCGAACATCTCGACGAGGACACTCTGAGTGCATTTGCCGAAGGCAACATCAGCAAACGCGAGGCAACGCCTATCGTCAGCCATCTCGCCGACTGCGGATTTTGCCGGCACATTACCTCCGAACTAGTGCGGCTCGACCTTGCCTTTGTTCAAACTGACACTGGTGCATTGCTGGTCTCAGATCGAGCACCGGCGAAAGTATCCGAGGTTCTCAGCGGGATACTGTCAAGGATATTCGGCTCGGCCGACTCGGCAGTCTTTGCTCATCAGGAACCGGAAAAGGAAGAAGACGACGAAATTTCCAAGGACGATAAATAGTCCGAAACTAATACTGAACCTCTGGGCTGCTGCGAAACAAACGTCGCGGTAGCCCTTTTTTTTGAGTACCGTTGCGAGGTTTGATGTTGGATGCGTCATGAAAAGCTCAACGTCAACCCGTATCATATATAATAAATTGTGAGGGCAAATGGCAAAGACTCTACGGCCCTCAAACGAGATGCACGGTAATGACGAAGTATAGATTTTGTTCGGCTTTAGGTTTACAATATGTTTGACCACTTTACGATGTTAGAAAATACCAGCCACGCCGAAAACGTTTCCGATTGCCCGTGGTCGAGCCGTGCGGTCACGGTCGAGCGCATCGCAACCGCAAAGTTGCCGACACAGACGGGCGAGTTCCTCATCACAGGCTATCGTTCGCTTGTTAGCGACGAAGAATTTGTCGTAATTTATAAGGGCGAGATGAATGCGGAAGTTCCGACATTGGTCCGCATCCACTCGCAATGCCTCACGGGCGACGTGTTCGGTTCGATCAAATGCGATTGCGGGCCGCAGCTTCATAAGGCGATGGAAATGATCGAGGCCGAAGGCCGCGGTGCCATCGTTTATCAGCAGCAGGAAGGCCGTGGAATTGGGATCATAAACAAGATCCGGGCATACGCATTGCAGGACGAAGGAGCCGATACCGTCGAGGCAAATGAGCAGCTTGGTTTTGCGATCGATAGCCGCGATTATCAGCAGTGTGCTGAGATATTATTCGACCTTGGGCTCTGCAAGGTCAGGGTGATTTCGAACAATCCGGACAAATTG
>JANLTF010000292.1:0-6591 GCA_031362825.1 Acidobacteriota bacterium
AAATTTCTTTCCATAGCCGGTGGAGCCGCGAAAATTCATATTTAGGACTGCATAGCCGCGGTTCGCCCAAAACTGCGAATAGCTGTTATATCCCCACGAATCGCGTGCCCACGGGCCGCCGTGCGGGAAAACGATGAGCGGCAGGCCTTTTGGCGAAACGCCTTTTGGCAAGGTAAGATATGCGGGAATTTCGAGGCCGTCCGATGATTTATATTTGATCGGGGTCATCGGTGCGAGCGCTTTTCGGTCCAGCTTTTCGCGTACCTGATAGAGCGTTTTTAGGTTGCCGGATTTGCGGTCATACAGCCAGACCGTTCCCGGATCGACATCGCTGTTAGTGACGATGATGAATTTACTCTCGTCGCTCGTCGCGGACTGAAAATTGACATCACGATCGCCGAGCTGCTTTTTGATCTTGTTGTAATCTTTTTCGTACGATTTGTCTTTCCAATAGGTTCGGACGCGTTCGTCGTCATAGGTGATCGAAATGATCTCGTGCGAAATATCCGAAAAGTTGACGTTGTCCTGATCGACCTTTCCGAGCGGGTCGCCCTCGACCTTTTCGACCTTGCCGGTTTCGACATCGAGCAACTGCAATTCTACCAAGTCTAGGTCGCCCTTGTTTGATTGGATGTAAACGCGTTTGTTGTCCTTGTTAAATCCGATCGGCGAGCATGTTTCGAACAGGTTGCACGAATAGATCTTTGTCGAAGTGCCGTCGGCATTGATACGCAGTATTTCCGTGTCGCCGTTTTGAGGCGAACGAATAGCGAGCCGCAGTTTGTCCGTGTTGTCAAAGATCATTCCCTGCAGACGGTCTTTGTTTTCGCTGATAAGAGTGCGTTCGCCGGTTGAGATCTTCACCTTGTAGGTGTCATGCCAGGCCTTGTCACGTTCGTTTATTCCAACGATGATCGAGTCGGGGTCTGATTTCGGCACCGCGTAGATCATCGCTCTGACACCCTTAGCATCGGTAATATTTCTCGCAGTCGGAACGTCCGATCCCGCAGCGGCCTTTTCGGCAGGGTTTACCGCATAGACGTTAAAATTCTCATCGCCGCCTTTATCTTGTACATATAAAATGTACTTGCCGTCACGCGACCAAAAATAGTTTCGAACGGGACGCGAAAGGTCGGCTGTCATCGGCCGTGCGGCTTCGAACGCCTCGTCAACGCCCTTTACCCAAACGTTCATAGTGCCTTTGAAAGGCTTGACGAACGAAATATATTTGCCGTCAGGCGAGATCTGGGCACCGGCGTATTCCGGGTTGCCAAAGATCAATTCACGGTCGATCAGTGCGGGCTGTTGGGCCGCAGCGACCGATGAAAAAACAGAAAGCGATAAGACCAACGTAGTCAAGATCAGTGATATTTTCATAATGGTTTAGATTGTTCTTTGATTCAGTACGCCTTTTGGGGGCGGTTGGTTCACACAAAATCGTACCAGGCATTGTTACTCCAAGTTTGCTTGCGAAATTTACTCTCGGTCCAAAATCCTCTTGTTAATTCGATGGTCGGACCGGCCTGTTTTGGCATCAACACGGTGACGACGTCATATCGATACTTCGTATCGCGGATCGCAAATATCCTTCGATAGACCTTTGCCGTTCGTATGATCTGCCGCTGCTTTTTAAGATCGACCGCCGTTATCACGGGTGTAAACTCATCCGACCGACGCGTTTTTACCTCGACGAAACAAAGCGTGTCGCCATCGAGTGCAATAATATCGATCTCACCCGTCACCGAAACGCCTTTACTATTACGCCCGACCGGGACTTTGAAATTCGTCACAACCATCCGATAGCCTTGTTTGAGCAAATACTCAGCCGCCAACGCCTCACCACGTTCGCCGAGGCTAGTTGTGCTATTCGCCGCGGGACGTTTATTATCGATAATGATAGATAAATTTTCGGACATTGCTCGTTTGCTAATATGAATCGTCATTATATCAAAAACATCGTCATCGCCGCTTCATTCGTCATCACGGTTTCGACCGCGGTGTGTGCCCAAAATCCAAGTCCGACAGCGTCGCCTACGCCATTTCCGATAGCACCGAAACTGCCGGAGATCGTGAATGTTGAAAGACCGGCCGTGTTCTCGGTCGATCCGGCAAAACTGCTGCCGCCGTTTCACACGGAGAGTGCGCGGCGCGGCTCGAAGGTGATCCCCCAGCCGGAGAACGCGAAACTCACTGTGCCGAAAGGCTTTAAGGTCAACGTGTTTGCCGAAGGCGATTTTCGCTATCCGCGTTGGATGGCGCTGGCTCCGAATGGCGATGTGTTTGTAGCTGATTCAAGGGCGAATTCGGTGATTGTGCTTCGCGATACCAACAAAGACGGCAAGGCCGATCAGCGGTTTGTGTTTTCGAGCAAACTCGCACAGCCCTTTGGGATGGCGTTCCACAAAGACTGGTTCTACGTCGCAAACACCGATTCGGTCGTGCGTTTCGCTTACAAGAGCGGCCAGACCGAGGCGAGCGGCGATCCGGAAATGGTGGTTGAACTGACGGCGGGCGGCTACAACCAGCATTGGACGCGTAACATTCTCTTCTCAAAAGACGGCAAACAGATGTTCGTCTCGATCGGATCCGTGACAAACGTCGATGTCGAGGCCGACGCCAAACGCGCCGCGATCTCGGTCTACGATCCGGACGGCAAAAACCACCGCATCTACGCCGCCGGCCTTAGAAATCCGATCGGCCTCGCATGGAACCCGAAAACCGGCGAACTCTGGACCGCCGTCAACGAACGCGACGGCCTCGGCGACGATCTCGTTCCGGATTACGCAACAAGCGTGAAAGAAGGCGGATTCTACGGCTGGCCTTTTTCCTACATCGGCCAGAACGAAGACCCGCGACGAAAAGGCGAAAATCCTGAGCTAGTAAAGAAGGCGATCGTCCCGGACGTCCTATTCACATCACACGTCGCAGCCCTCGGCATCCAATTTTACGCCGGCAAGATGTTTCCAAAAGAGTATCAAGGCGACGCATTCGTAGCTTTTCACGGCTCCTGGAATCGTGCCAAGCTCTCGGGATACACGGTTGTTCGAATACCATTTGACGCTAAAGGCAAGCTGGAAGGGAACAGGTATGAGAACTTCGTCTCGGGCTGGCTGCCGGATGAAAACTCAAACGAGGTTTGGGGAAGGCCGGTCGGATTGCTGGTACACACGGATGGCTCGTTGCTGATTGCTGATGACGGTGGAAGAAAAATCTGGCGAATTAGTTATGAAAAATGATCAGCTCTCAAGACGACGATTCAACCCGCCCAACATTCGCCGTACTTCGATTATTTCTTGTTCGTATGATTCGTGAACATCTGCTTCAAGAAAAGTCAGGTCACGAGCCATTATCGCGTAGTATTCGAGTTTCGTTGTAAGAGAAATTGCCGCGTTAATCGATCGGTGAAATTCGGCATCGTTCGATTTGCCGCATCCCTCAGCAATGTATCCAGGGATATCGATAGCGGTCTTGCGCATCATTTGCCGCAAACCAAATACCTCATCGCGAGGAAAATCATTAGTGATCTGATAGGTTCGCAGTGCGAGTTGATGAGCTTTTGCCAAACTAGTAGCTTTCTAAAGTCCTGCATATTTAGTTGAATGCCAGCTGTCAGCTATCAGCTTTGAGCTCTAAGCTAATAGCTCAAAGCTCAAAGCTCATAGCTGGAATTCCGCCCGAACTCAGTCCTCAAAACGCCGGTTCTTCATAGATACCATACACATCACGCAGAGCCACACATATCTCCTCCACCGTAGCATATGCAGCCACGGCCTCAATGATCGACGGCATTGTGTTGTCGTTCGAATTTGCGGCTTGTTTTAATTTTTCGAGCGCATTGGCTACGGCTCCGGCGTCGCGGACGGATTTTACGTGCTCCATACGCAAAAGCTGATGGTCGCGGACGCTCTCGTCGATCTGAAGGATCTTGTAGGTCGATTCGCCTTCGTCCATGGCGTATTTGTTGACACCGACGATGACCTGTTCGTTTCGTTCGACGGCCTTTTGATACTGGTAGGCAGATTCCTGAATTTCACGTTGCGGAAAACCGGCCTCGACCGCTTCGACCATGCCGCCGAAACCGTCGATCTTTTCAAAATAATCCATACAGCCATCGATCATCTTTTGCGTGAGCGATTCGATGTAATAGCTGCCGCCGAGCGGATCGACCGTGTTTGCAACGCCGGTTTCCTCGGCGATTATCTGTTGCGTCCGCAGAGCGATCAATGCCGCGGCGTCGGTTGGCAAAGCGAGGGCTTCGTCATACGAATCGGTGTGCAGCGACTGCGTGCCGCCGAGAACTCCGGCGAGTGCCTGGATCGCGACGCGGGCGATGTTGTTGAGCGGTTGCTGGACCGTGAGCGAAACTCCCGCCGTCTGCGTATGAAAACGCATCTGCATCGTTCGCGGGCTTTTTGCACCGAAACGTTCTTTCATGGTGCGAGCCCAGATAACGCGGGCGGCACGGTATTTGGCGATCTCTTCGAAAAAATCGTTGTGGGCATTAAAGAAAAACGAGATGCGAGGAACAAATTCATCGACGTCCATTCCGCGATCAACGCCGTATTGAACATATTCGACGCCGTCACGCAGTGTAAATGCCAACTCCTGCAACGCAGTCGCACCGGCCTCGCGGATGTGATAGCCACTAACCGAGATCGGATTGTATTTCGGGACGTATTTCGTCGTGTATTCGAAAGTGTCGATGACCAGCTTCATCGCCGGCTTGATCGGATAGATCCATTCCTTTTGGGCGATATACTCCTTGAGAATATCGTTTTGCAGCGTGCCTGAGATCTTTGTGAAATCAGCTTTCTGTTTCTCCGCTACGACCAAATACATCGCCAAAAAGATCGGTGCAGGTGCATTGATCGTCTGCGAAACCGTCACTTGATCGAGCGGAATGCCGTCGAACAGAACTTCAAAATCCGCGAGCGACGAAACAGCGACGCCGCATTTTCCAACCTCGCCTTCGCTCAGCGGGGAATCGCAGTCGAGGCCCATCAATGCAGGCAGATCGTACGCGACGCTGAGACCTGTCTGGCCCTGAGCCATCAGATATTTGAAACGGCGATTTGTCTCCTCAGGCGACGAAAACCCCGCGAACTGCCGCATCGTCCACAGTTTGCCGCGATAACCGGTGGGGTGAATACCGCGTTTGTACGGGAACTCGCCCGGGAAGCCAATCTCACTTAAGCCTTCTGCGTCCGCTTCCGTATAGAGTCGATCGACCGGTTCGAGACTGACGCCCTCGAACGATGTTCTGCGTTCAGCGGTCTTAGTGAGCACTTTGCTCAAGGTTTCCGCTTCCCAACGCTGCTTTGCGGCTTCGGCTTCTGTGACGGCTTCTTTGATCTCTGGTGTCATAACTTATTCATTAATAAGCTAAGATTTTATCACATTGAACGATGTACGTTGCGTTAGTCAGTATTCCTTCCGATTAAGGTCTTCAACCAGTGAGGTGTCGCCGGGGAAATATCGGATATCCGAGATCACCCAGCGGCCTTTTTCTTTTTCCATATTCAATGCATATAAAATGTCCGGAATATTGCAGCCTTTTGGATACTTGAATTTTACGTCAACGTTCGCCGCATCGCCTTTGACTGTTACGGTGCCGTACGAAAGGGCTCGTTTATATCTGATCTTGCCGAGATGACAGGTCTCGTCCAACGGCCGAAATGGAAGTCCGTCGCCAAAATGGGGCTTATCCGTCGGATTCATTTTCAGATACTCTTTTTCACGCTTGATCTCGTTTTGAAAAAGCTGGTAGAGCTCGGACGAAAACCACTTCTTGCGAGCATCTATCGAGGCCCGGCCAAACGTCTGTGAGTTCTTAGCATCGAAATCGTAAAACGCTTGTACGGCGGCAAGCGGCGTCGATTTCTGGGCTAACGTCGTGCCCGCCGTCGCTATAATGATTGCGATAAAAACGACATATTTTTGCTTCAGCATATTAGTTTCTCCCGTGTGAAGTTAACTTTATCTAAATTGCAAAATCGCTATCATTCCGCATACAATTGCGGAATGATTCGTTTGCGATTCGCCATTATTTTAGCATTAATCGTGTTTGCCTTCCTCGTCGGGGCATGTGGTGGCGGTGAGAAAACAGCCGCAAATTCGAACACTTCGTCTAAAACGAACGCCACTGCCGCTTCCGCCACAAAGACGAACGCTGAGGAACTCGGGATACTTATCACGATTCCGTTTGAGACCGAGGACATTGTCTGGAAAGAGGATGAGGCGAATAAAAAGCTGGTCGCGGTGCTGCGGTTTTCCCCGACGGACGCCGCGAAAGTGGTGGCCGAAGCTGAAAAAATTCGCCCGGCACAGCCAGCTAACCTCCCGTCCGAATCGTGGTATCCGGCCGAACTTATCGCTCAGAGCAGTACGAGCGGCGACAGTACGCTGAACGGGAAGTCGTACGCGGCCAACAATTTTCTGCAGCCACCCTACACGACTGGTACAATTACACGGATCGACAACACCGATTATTTCGTTTTCGAAGCCTCCGCAAAATAGGCTCAGATCTCGTCGTAGCGTTTCAGCTTGCGATAAAGCGTTGAGAGGTCAATGCCCAAGATCTCGGCGGCCTTC
>JANLTF010000320.1:0-2477 GCA_031362825.1 Acidobacteriota bacterium
CGGCCGTCATCCGAGCGGAGGATCGGCGGCATCGCCTTGAGCTGGCCGACGTAAAATAGATTCATCAGAAACGTCGCGATGATGTCGTCCGCATGGTGCCCGAGCGCGATCTTGGTACAGCCTTCTTCCACGGCGACGTTGTACAAAATGCCGCGACGCAGCCGTGAGCAGAGTGAGCAATACGTTTGGCCCTCAGGAATGTGGGCGGTCACGATCGAGTATGTGTCTTCCTCGACAATCCGGTATTTCACGCCGACGCTTTCCAGATATTCCGGCAGCACATGCTCGGGAAAATCAGGCTGTTTCTGGTCGAGATTCACGGCCAGGATCTCAAACTTGACCGGAGCCCGCCGCTGAACGTCCATCAGCAGATCGAGCATCGTGTAGCTGTCCTTGCCGCCCGACAGACAGACCATCACCTTGTCGCCATCGGCGATCATCGAAAAATCTTCGATCGCCTTGCCCATTTTCTTGAGCAGTTTGCCTTTTAGTTTGGTCTCTGTCTGCATAGCCCGCGAACACTCTCCGAAAGCTATTAAGTCTGCCACTTTGCGCCCATTTTGACAACCTAAAAATAGTACTAGACACGCATCCGATAACTCATTATCATTGAGAGGTCGAAAATATTCAGTGCTTCGAAGCGTGGAATCGGACGCCGATTACGTCTATTTCCAATGCAGAAAACCTGAAATTCAAGCGAGGACATAAATCTATGATCAGAATGGGACGAAGCTCCAGAACCGAACCCGAAACAACCACCCCGCAATCAACACCGACTGCGAATGCCTACAACTACGCCACCGAAGCCCAAACCGCCTCGACACGCGCGATTTCGGAAAGCGATTCGATGGCCCGTGACATCAAAGAAGGCCGCCTGAGCGGCTTCGTCGGCCACGGCACGACACTCACGGGCGAGACGCAATTTCAAGCGATGCTCCGTGTTGACGGGCATTTGATCGGTACGGTCAGCTCCGACAGCGGCACTCTGATAATCGGAACCAATGGCCAGGTCGATGCAAATATTCTGGTCGCGGCCGCGATGATCAATGGCACCGTAAATGGTGACATAGTCGCCTCAGAAAAACTCCAGCTCGGCCGGACTGCCCGTGTAATGGGCAATATTCAGAGTCCGCGTTTGATCGTCGAAGAAGGTGCGATCCTCGAGGGCAGTTGCAGCATGCTCAAGGCTCGCGAAACCCACGAAGAAGAGGTCGCCGCTGCACAATATGTAGAGCCCGAACCGACTCCATACGAAGCGTCGCTTTCGAGCGTGGCCGAACAGGACGATGTTGCCGCAAAACTCATCGAATTTGCTGACGATGATGACGAAGAAGCGGCCGAAACTGCGACAGCGTAACAAAACCGTATCTCTAAAATTTTGCAAGGCGTGCTTCGGCTCGCCTTTTCTATTTGTTTACAACCTACTGACGGCCTTATATTTATAGCGATCGATTTCAAACAAGCAAAAGGAGAACCAGTTTATGCTCGAAGAATTCAAAGCGTTCATCGCTCGCGGAAATGTGCTCGACCTCGCGATCGGTGTCATCATCGGTGCGGCGTTTGGAAAGATAGTAACTACCTTCACCGAAGGTATCATCATGCCTTTCGTCGGCCTCGTGACCGGCGGAGCGGATTTTAAAACCAAGTTCTGGGACCTGAGCGGAAAGCTCGCCGCCGGAGCAACGCCGGAGCAGATCGACGCTGCAGTAAAAAGCGGAGCTCCTCTCATTCGTTATGGTCAACTGATATCCGATATCGTTACGTTCCTGATCGTTGCCGTTGTAATGTTCATCATTGCCAAGATGGCGATGGGTTATTTTACAAAGCTGGCCGCAAAGACTCCGCCACCTCCGCAAGAGGCATTGCTGACCGAGATCCGAGATCTCTTAAAGGCGAAATAGGCTCGGATTTGAGGTGCGGAACCGCTATCAGGGCTCAATGCGGTTCCGCAATTATCAATGTCCAGCTCCTATCCTTTCTTCTTTTCGGGCCTTAGCTTAATCGCTGTCGAGGTTCTCGGCGTCATCTGGGTCGCACGAAACTCCTGGCCCGGCGTTGCTCCCTGCGAAGCTTTTGTTGCTGCCAGCAGTTTTGAATCGTTCAGTAATTTCTGTGCCGCTTTTGCGGTCTTGCTCAATCTATTTTTTTCTTTTGGCATAATTTGATCGAAAAATCAAAGGCTTTTAATAGTTCTCAACTTAACGTAGTTTGGCATCTATAATTAAGATACCAGCATGTCTCCTTTTTTGGTTCTCTCTATTCTTGTGATCTATTTCTTAGCACTGATTACCATCTCCTACTTTACATCTAAGGGAGCAGATAGCAATACCTTCTTTACAGGGAATCGTCAATCTCCTTGGTATTTGGTAGCCTTTGGCATGATTGGTTCATCCCTATCAGGAGTCACGTTTGTCTCGGTACCAGGCAATGTGGGTAAAATTGGTTTCGGATATTTTCAAGTTGTTTTAGGCTATTTA
>JANLTF010000098.1:0-2583 GCA_031362825.1 Acidobacteriota bacterium
CGATTCGCGTTCAGTTTGAAGCCGCGGATCTCGTCGGCGAATCAGTCATGGAAGCGGCTGTTGACGATCTTGAGATCACGGCCTCAACCGGGGGAGCGATACCGGGCGGAGGTTTTCCTGCGAGATTTTTTGCGCCGTATGTCGATACTTTGCTATATCCAGCGTTTCCGTTAGCACAGACGGCGGGTCAGATCAATCAGAAATATTTTACGCTTGCGTTTATCACTGACGGCGGCGTATGTGAGGCGAAGTGGGGCGGCATTATCGGCGTCAGCGGAAATCACATGATTTCCGACGTTAATCAGTTAAGAACGATGGGCGGCGACATTATCGTTTCTTTCGGCGGAGCGAATGGCTCGGAATTGGCGGTAAATTGCCAAACGGTAGCTTCCTTACAGGGCCAGTATCAGGCTGTGATCGATAAATATATCTTGACCTCCGTCGATTTTGATGTTGAAGGGTCTGCTGTATTGAACCAGACGGCGAATACGCGTCGCAATCAGGCCATCGCTTCTTTGCAAACTTTCGCGAGAAGCCAAAACCGTGAGCTAAAGGTTTCGTTCACGCTTGCTGTGTTACCGACAGGCCTGGATCAATCGGGCGTTAGCCTCCTGCAAAACGCCGCTGCGAGCGGTGTCGAGATCTCGACAGTGAATATTATGGCAATGGATTATGGGCCCATCGCCAATCCAAACACGATGGGGCAGAATGCGATCGACGCGACAAACGCGACCATCGCACAGCTTTTAGCCGTTTATCCAAACAAAACCTTGTCGCAAAGACAAGCGATGTTGGGAATCACGCCGATGATCGGGCTCAACGACGTCTTCCCCGAAGTGTTCACGATACCGGACGCTAATCTCGTCTTCAACTTCGCTCGGGCTAACAATATTGGCAGGCTTTCGATGTGGTCGATGACGCGCGACAAGCAGTGTCCGGTAAATCCGCAAGTTTCGCCCGTGTGCAGCGGCATAGTGCAGCAGACGTTCGATTTCACAAATATCTTTAAGCACCTGCAGTGAATCTAGTCATTCTGATGGGCCGGCTTTTGAGGGGAACTTTGCCACGTCCGTCGCGGTCCAACTCGTGTTTTTGAAATAGTATATTCGCCGATCGTTCATTCCTTCGAACCGGCCTTCTTCGAGGGAGATGCCATAGCTGCCGCGGCAGAGTGGTTCGTTCCAGTCGTTGCCGTTGCGGAGGTAGTTTTTGATCTTTTCGCTATCGGCGCCCATTTGGAAAGCCATCGGGACGGCTTCGTCGACGGGGAAGTCGTTGAACCACGCGTCGCCGGTACACCACGAGGCAAGCGAGGTCATCGTAAGAGAGACGCCTTCAGGAGTTTGACTTCGAAGCTCTTTCATCATCGAGCGATAGAAATCGCGTTCGGAAACGACGGCGTCGAAGTCGATCTGGATCGCCTTAACATCAGGCAGTTCGAGTGTGTTTTTGATCAGCGACACGACCTTGTTTCTCATTTCCGCGTCGAACGAAGGCCGTTTATGGCCATCTTTGTTTGTCTCGATCCGCGTGACAGCGATCATGTATGTTGCGGGCGAAACTTCGAGCGGCTGGCGGCGAGGTTTTGGCGTGACGCCGCCGTTGTCGAGGAAAATTGTTTGGGCGAGAAAGGCAACGCCGTAGTCTTTCGGGTCGAGAAAACGAAGGTCTTCAGGCCGTTCCCATGCCCAGAGAATTTTTGTGGGCATTTCGCTATTTAGTTTGGGATTGACCGAATTTGGACGACCGCATGACGATACTAGTATTGCCGTCACTAAACTGATTACCAATGCGAACTGCATAGGTCGATACTACTTCAGCGGGGCGACAAAATTCCAGCTGGCAGTTACCAGCTACTAGCTTTCAGCCGGAATCAAGGTTGGTCGGTGTCGTGTTTCTGCCTTTGATTTGATATACTTTGCCACGAACTGAATGGTCATTCATTATTGAGATGGCGGAATACATATTTTCGTACGGAACGTTGCGGGAGAGCCGTGTGCAGAACGAATTGTTTGGCCGGCGGCTGACGGGAAACTCCGATCTACTAACAGGATATCGGCTTAGGGAGTACGAGATCACGGATCTTGATTTTGTCGGTCGCGGTGGGGACGAACGCCAACAGACCTTGATCGAAACACGCGAATCGCGTGACACCGTCGAAGGAACAGTTTTTGAAATTACGTACGACGAGATCTTACTGGTTGACGAGTATGAACCGTCTGAATACCGCCGGGTCGAAGTGACGCTGGCGTCGGGGAAAGAGGCTTGGGTTTATTTGGCGTCGTAAGAACGCCTTTTCTAACGTGCGGGCCTTCGCAAAAAAATTATGATCGAACGCGAACAAATTGAGATGGATGTGGTTTTTGTCGGTGCCGGGCCGGCTAACTTAGCGGCGGCGTTGCATCTGAAAAACGAGATCGTCAAACACGACGAGATGATCGACAAAGGGCTCAAATTTGGCAACAAGGTCGGCGAACTGGAGATCGCTATCGTCGAAAAAGGCTCGTTTGTCGGCGCACACATTCTCTCCGGAGCCGTTATGGACCCGATCGCTATCCGCGAGCTGATGCCTGATTTTCTCGA
>JANLTF010000338.1:0-13437 GCA_031362825.1 Acidobacteriota bacterium
CCACAGTGCCACGTTCTCTAAACCGACGATCGAATTCGCCCGCACCGTCCTCGCCATTCCGCAGATACGTTCGGACAATATCGGATTCCGCTTATGCGGCATCGCCGAAGAGCCTTTCTGCCCGGTCTTAAATTTCTCCTGAGCCTCGCGAACCTCCGTCCGCTGCCAGTGCCTTACTTGCAAAGCGATCTTCTCAAGCGTCGAAGCGATGATCGCCAGCGTACACAGATATTCGGCGTATCTATCTCGCTGTATGACCTGCGTTGAAACATCCGCAGCGTTCAGCCCTAAACGTTTACAAACACGCTCCTCCACATCCGGAGCAAGATGCGCAAACGCCCCGACCGCACCGCTGATCTTCCCAACAGATATCCTTTCACGAGCCGTAACGAGCCGCTCGCGGTTCCTTTGCGTCTCCGAATACCACAACGCCCAAACCAGCCCAAACGAAGTCGGCTCCGCATGTATCCCATGCGTCCGCCCGATCTGCGGCGTGTCTTTGAATTCGAACGCACGCCGTTTCAGCACCACGAGCAAAGCGTCCAATTTCGCCAGCAACAGATCGCAAGCGTCTTTGAGCAACAAAGCATTCGCCGTATCCACAACATCGCTCGAAGTCAGCCCGTAATGCACAAACCTCGCCGCATCGCCGATGTTCTCGGCCAGATTCGTCGTAAAAGCGATCACGTCATGGTCGGTCGTCTTCTCGATCTCATTGATCCGCTCCACCGTAAACGCCGCCTTAGCCTTGATCTGCTCGACAGCCTCAGACGGTATCGTCCCGTCCTCAGCATGCACCTCACAAACAGCGATCTCCACATCCAGCCACTTCTGAAACTTATTCTCCAGCGACCAAACCGCACCCATTTCAGGCAATGTATATCGTTCTATCATTTTCTCAGGCTATAAAATATTCTTGACTAGGGCAGGAGCGATCGAACTCAAACGGCTATCGTTCGTCCAAAATTCATCGCATTTGTGATGCATGGCAACGGCGAGATGCAGAGCGTCCGGTGTTTTCAGCGAAGTAAAATCAGCGCGAAGCCGTGCGGCCTCATCGAAACGCCCGGTCGTAAGATCTAACATTTTCTGTGACTTAAAAAAAGCGGCGAAACGGCCTTGCAAAGCCCTATCGTTCGTTCGCAAGGGCATTACCAAACATTCCATCTTAATGAGCGGAGAAAAGCAGAGAGTGTCCGTCTCGCTCAGGCTATTTATCTTTGTCTCGATGGTAGCGGCGTAAATCGGATGCTTTTCGACAAAATAGATCACTATGCAGGCGTCAAGATAGATCTTGCTCATTCCCAGGAGTTCCTCGCTTCATCAATTTGAGCTTGTATCGTCTCCGCTGAATAACTTGGCCTCTCCTTAAATTCGGGACTGCGGATCAACTCCAGAATTTCCCGGACGTTTCCTTTTTCTCTCGACACTCCATTTCCCAACACCGTCACCAATGCCCGCGTCGTAGTCTTCACATCTACAGCCTCAAGCAGTGTTACCGTCCCATCTGTCTTGATTTCCGCTTCAACTGTCTGCAACATATCCATTCACCTCCACTTCACCGCTAATGCTCATATTATAACAAATTTCAAAAACCAGATTTCCTTACCGAGGAGTCTGATTTGATACAACCTTCTCACCCTCGACCCAAAAATCGTGTTCATGTGTCTGTCGTCCTATGACCATATTGGATAGGGCGTCAGCAAAATCGATCCCAAGCATCTGCATATCATCAAAAATACCAAATACACGGCCATCCTCGGAGATCGAAATGACATAACCATCAGGGCTATCTCCAATAGGAAATAACGACATTCCTAACGCTTCTTCAAATAGCTCGAAATTCTCCTTCAACATTACGCAAGATTCTACCCCTTCACTAATAATCCGGCCCACATCAAAGCTGATGGGAAGTAGCCCGGATTGATCAAGGTCGGGATACTGCTGAAGCTCTAATCCTCCAAATTCAGAAAGTACTGTCTCGGCGGCCGCGAACATTGTAAATCCAAAAGCGCGGAGAACTTCTCCCCACTTCGCTGCCTGCGGTTGAATGTCTCTTCCTGGAAACCAGCCAGCACGTTCCAGTACGATTATTGCCCTATCTGAGAATTTCATACTTGCCAGGGACTGCGTTACGAGGAACTGATTATTAATCTCAGCGATCAGATAATTACGCCGGACTTTCTTCTGCCGCAGCCTCGATCGGAACCTCTTTATCACCCAATACATCCTCAAAATAAACCATCTTAACGATCACAACGACCACGGCGAGCAGCGGTGTTGCGAGAACCAGGCCGAGGCCGCCGATCATGGCTCCGAGGGCGAGCTGGAAGATGATCGTCAGGGCCGGGGCGAGTTCGACGGTTTCGCGTTCGATGATGGGCGTGACGACGTTCGACTCGATCACCTGCACGCCGCCGTACAGCCCGAGCACGTACAACGCGCTGATCTGGCTGTCGATAAACGCCAGCAGTATCGCCGGTATCGCCGAAAGTATCGGCCCGAAATTTGGTATAAAGGACAACAGCCCTGCGATCAGCCCGAGCGTCAACGCCAGCGGAACGCCCATTATCGACAGCCCGATCCACGTCAGCACACCGATAAATATCATCGACCCGACCTTGCCGATCAGCCACCAACGCAGCGTGTGGTAGATCGTGTCGAGCACCTCACTCACACGCTTTCGCTTATTTATCGGAAAGAATCGCGTGAAGCCCTCCGAATAGAATCCCGGCTCGCTTGCCAGATAGATCGCAAGCAATATCGTCACAAAGACGTTGCCAAGAGCACCGACCGTCGTCGAAAAAAATCCGCCGACGCGCGTCACAACGCTCGCAGCATCGAGCTTTGCCATCACGTCGTCGGCACTTGGCAGTTGGGCGATCAGCGTCTGCCCCCAGCTAAACTGCGACAAATACTGCCCTGCATTCTGAGCCGATTTCGGTACCTCGACCCGAAGTACACGCACCTGCTCAGCCACACTTGGCGCTAATAACGCGACCGCTCCGGCAATGAACAAAACCAGCAGCACCGCCACGATCAACACCAGCCACCCCTCGCCGATCGGTATCCATCTGCGCAAAATATCCGCGAGCCCTCGCAAAAATATCGCCAGCAGTGCCGCCGCGAATATCAGCAATATGATGTCAAACGTAAAATAAAACAGCGCGAGCCCCAACACCACGAGGCAAACCACCGCCACCGCGATCAGCACCCGCGTCACAAAACTCTTACCGCTTTCCGAGGTTTCCTTCATCTAAATGGTCGATACGGCCAGCCTAGCCGCCCAACCAAGTCTATTTTAGCTTGCCAGAAAATCAAAGCGCAGAGGGAGAGAAGGAATGGGCCAAAAAAAAGGAGTGCCACTCCGGACACTGGGCTCTTGAAGGTTTATTTTTCAGATGATGCTGAACGCTCGAAAACGAACTCATTACACCCGAGGCCGACGCCGCCGGTTGTTATTTTTGTTAGAGTGAAGCCGCGTTGTTTGTAGAATTCGAAGATCTCATCGACGGTGGCGACCTCGTATGGATATCCGCCAACCCAATCGATGATGTCGTACCAGCGGTTCATGCCGCGGCCGTTTTTGTATTGCGTCCAGGTGCGGACGTAGCTCATTGGCTTGAGTGTGACGAGGCTTGCGGCGAATTTCTTTAGTTCATCGGGCAGTGTGACGGCAACAGCGAATGATTTTTTCAAAATGCCCGGCAGCCCGCAATACGTTTTCTTTATCGAATGCCAACGCCGAGCCTGACTGCCGGTGTCGTTGTAGATCGCGATAAAGAGTTTGCCGCCCGCGGTCGTCGGAATGACGGCGTTCTCCAGAGCACGCCACATCTCGCCGGTGTGATGGAGCACGCCCCACGAATAAACGACGTCGAATTTGCCCAAGCTCGCGACATAATCCGCATCAAGAGCCGAACCTTGTTCGACACGCCAGTGCGGGTCATTCGCAAAATAGCGGTTTCGCAGTTCCTGAGTACACGCAAACGAATTGCTGTCAAAATCGAAAGAATGTACGTGGGCTCCGAGTTTCCTCGCCGCCAGCGAAAACAGCCCGCTGCCCGAACCGATGTCGAGAAACGTCTTGCCTTCGAGCGTATCGACCTCGAGCATCGCCTTTAACGATTCGACAGCCGTTGCAATACGTTCGTCGTCGAGCACCGAGAGAAACGCGCTCCAGTTCTTGCCAAACTCGAACCGCTCACCGCTCGCGACCTCGCGGCCGTGCTGTTCGGCTATGTCTAAATTGTTGGTCATTGTGGCACTCATCGTTCTTAAGAGGGGCAAACCTCTATTAATAATAGGCGTAATAGACTGCCGATTTCACATATTCGCCCGCCACGAACTGCCATCCGCGAAGCTGCAGCCACCAGTAATTCGGACTCGGCGTCCGGTCGGTCATTCCGGCGTGTTCGAGACCGACAGCGACGCCTCGGCCCGCGAGAATGCGGTCAAACGTCCAAAGCGAACGTCGCGAGTGATACGCAGACGTGACAACAACGACCGATCTGATCGAGTAGGTGTCGAGATCTTTCGCAAGAACTTTAGCCTCTTCGTCTGTACCCGCGACTATTTCGTTGAGAACAGTGATCGCTTCGAGGGGAACACCGGCAGCCACGAGCTCGCGTTTTTCGAGTTCGAGATACGGGACATTGGTCTGCTCATTCTTCATCCAACCGCCACGTTCACCGTCGTTTGTGATGAATATTCGCGGAGCGACACCGCGATTGTAGAGTTCCGCTCCCTTTCGCGTCCTCTCTTTATAGAGGTACGAGCCGCTCAAAACGATGATCGCATCGGCCCGCTCCAGCGGCCTTTCGACGATCAAACGAGTCGCAAGCCAAGGCGCGATAAGTACCCATAGCGCAAGCAAAACAGCAATGATGAACAATAGATACAAGCTCCGTCTCATCTGTTTCGCGTCTCCGCGATCAGTAACCGCAGTTCATCGACCTTCGCCTCCCAACTCTCGTGGGCAATGGCGTCGCTGACATCTTCGCGTGGCTTTGGATTCGCAAGAGCGGCTTCGATCTTCGAAATAAAATCGTCGTGACTCCTACCGACGAGACAATCAGCAAGCACATGAACCTCGGGAATATCAGTCGAAACCACAGGCAAACCGGCGGCCAGATACTCGCGGACCTTCAGCGGATTTGCGGCCAGCGTCAGTTCGTTGATCGCAAACGGATTGAGCGCGACGTCAAACGCTTTGCAGTACGCAGGCAGTTCCGCATAAGACTTGCGGCCAAGAAAATGGACGTTTGGAACATCGTTAAGGATCTTGATCTTCTGCTCCGCATCGACCGCGATCTTGCCGATCAGCACGACCGAGCCACCGCTAAAATGCTCGGCTGTTTTCTTGATCAATTCGTAATCGACCCAATCCGCCAGCAGCCCGTGAAACCCGATGATCGGCCGCGGAAGATCAGCAACTTCTGACGGAATCGGCAGATCCGGATCAAGTGCGGTTCGAAAATGCCGCCAGTCCGTTCCATGCCTTATAAGACGCGTGTTCGGATTAAAATGCTTCTTCTTGTCCAGCAGGTTCTCCGCCGAAACGACCACGAGATCTGCCCGTTCGAACAGGCTGTCCTCGATCTGTTTCAGTCCGTTCGAAGCTCCCGTAAAAGCGGTGTATTCATCGACGCAGTAATAGACAACCAAGCTCTCGCCCAGACGCCCGGCGATCATTCCGGCGGCGGGATTAAAAACCATATTAATCGCGTTAGAAAACCCGAGAGCTTTCATGGCCTTTTTGACCTGGCGGGCAAGAAAACTCTGATTGATCTTAAGTATTGATGTGTTGCCGTATGAAGGAAAAGCAAGCGGATTGAGTACAAAAATATTCGGCTCGACCTCACGTACCGGTTCGGCAAACGCCTTGAGTTTCTTAACTATCCGCGACATATCTTTCGACGAAGTCGTCGGCATCCGGTTGGCAATGGCGTTGATCCAGAGGATTCGGTTGTCTTTCGAGAGAACTCGCATCAGATGCGTTTTCGACAGAGGATCGCCCGTCCAGTCGTGTGAAAAACACAATATATCGCGGCCGAGCAAGGTGCCAGCAGCATCTGAACTTCGTTCCGAAAGCGTTGTCATACCTTTGCTGTAACCGATTTGATGCGTTTTCTCAGGCCTTCGGGAAGTGAAAGATAGGTCTTGGTTGCGATCCGCGTAACGAGTTCCCTTTTAGCGTGCATTTTGAGGAAAGACCGATCGAGTTGATACCGTTGAGTAGCAACGATCTCGCCGCCGTAACGTGCCAGGAACGGATGCGACGCACCCATGCTGAATTTCGTAAAACCTTGCGAACACGCCCATTCAATAGCTCGCCAGCCAAGCAATTCGTTGGGGCGCAGCTTTTGATATTCGCCAAGCGAATTATTGGCCGCGTATTCGACTACGCCGCCCTTGCAAAATCTGAGATACGTGCCCGCGACGATCTTGCCGTCAGATCTGGCAATAAAGATCGCACGGTTCTCAGATCTTAGTGCCGTTCGGAAATCCTCGAAACGATCCGGCGTATTGCCCTTGCCTTCGTTCCATGTCTTGTGGATCTTGTACAGTTCGGCAAGCTCGGTTTCGCTATCGAGTATTTTCACATCGAGTTTTGCCTGCTTCATCACCTTGCGAAGATCCGTCCGGCGCCGTTCGGAAAACTCTTTGAAAAGCTGGTCAGCGCCCTTCGCGAGGTCGAGCATCACTACCTGATCGGCGCCTGTTCCGATGTCATGCCGGTATCCGGAACGTTCAAGGCCATCGACTGGATCCCAGCTAAAGAACGTTATCAGATCGGCCCAATCGCCGCCGAATGCCGAAAGTCCGTCTGCGAGGGCGACTGCGGCGGCTGTTCGATCGATACCATTGCGAAATGCCGTCTGCGGACGAACCGCAAGACCCGAAACAATCTTGCTCCCGACTCTCAGGCCTGTCAAGACAGCATCGATCCGATCGCCGTCCATCGCAAGAACCGCAAACTTCTCGCCCTTGCCCGCGAAAGGATCATTGAAAAAATCAGGCGTGACAAAGTGCGTCGCAAACGGTGCTCCGGCGAAAAGATCAGACCAACGGGACGCAAGGTCGTTGTCAGGTGCCGATGTAAGGACAATATGGTTCATTAAATTACGCGGTTTCCGGCTTCTTAAGAACCGCGAATGTGGCCTTTGTAAAAAACTCTTCGGCGACCGGGACCTGAGACAGTTTACCCAAGAACCGGCCGGCCTTGAACGATTTTCCGCCAAAGCCGATATTTTCGAGGTGGACCATCTCAAACGGCATATTTCGAATGATCTTACGGAACCGGCGGATCGTAATGTGATTCAAAAATTCTTCCCATTTCGCCTTATTGAGAAACGGGTTGGGCTTTCGCTGGCCCGTTTTTTGATCGATGTAATAACAGGCCACGTCATAATCGGGCGAATCGTAGAGATGTGCGGCGACATCGAGCAAGGTATCCATTGAAAACACAGCGTTTGCCCACGGTATCGGAATAACGTCCTCAAGATGCGAGCCGTAAGGAGCGAGCCAGGCACTGAAATGAATCAGAAACGTGCCGCCCGGACGCAAAACGCGCAGGCATTCGGCAAATATCTGGGCCGGATCGCTCAGATGTTCGACCGTATCGATCGTATAGATCACATCAACGCTGTTGTCCGGCAGCGGAATGCTGGTTGGCGTCGTTTGAACAAATTTGATGTTCTTACCGTAATTTTCGCGAGCATAAGCGATCGCTTCGGGGTCGATCTCGGCACCGATCGCGTCAAATTTTTCGTGCTGAAGAAAGCTGTTGAGCAAATAGCCTTTGTTGCTGCCGAGTTCCAGAACCGTCTTGTCCGCGAACGACACGAACGGCGAAAACAGTTCGACATAGTCGTTGATCTGCTCGACGCGTTCGGCGATGTAATTGTCCATCGAATCAAACCGCGTGATCTCGGCCTTGCGAAAGCCAAACCGCTTGAGCGGGCCGTTGTTCAAAAAGAGCTTAGAAACAGCAAGGCAAGCCTTGGCTTTGGCACCTGTGATCTGCGGTCTGACGGGAAATGTGTTTACTGCGTTCATAATTGTTTAACCCGTAAAAGATATACGGCTAACGCGGTGCGTTTTCTAGAAAAAATGAATGGATTTGTGGAGTTTAGGATTCGCAGTCGATGAACCGCCGCTGCCAGATCTCGAAATTGACGAGAGCCCAAATTCGTTCGTCATGGTTTTCGCCGGAGTTGTGTCGGGCGACAAGGCTACGGACAAAATCAGCGTCAAAAATACCACGCGTCAATGCACGTTTGCCGAGCAAATATTCGTCAACAATATGCTTGAAAGGCCCGCGAAACCAGTTCCCAACCGGCACCGGAAAGCCCATTTTAGGACGATCAAGAATTTCGACAGGCAAAATGTCTTTCATTGCCTCGCGCAAGATCCATTTGGTCGTCGAACCGCGAAGCTTCATCTCACGCGGCATCTTCGCCGTAAATTCGACCAGTTTATGATCGAGAAACGGCACGCGGCTCTCGATCGACGCCGCCATCGACATCTGGTCCTGCTTCATCAGCAGCTCGTGAAGATATGTCTTGGTATCGGCGTAGAGCAATTTGTCTAAAACGTCCTCAGCATCGCATTTCTCGAGCCACGCATTTTGCCGAACATACGGATTCTCGTTCTCGAACTTTTTGCGTGTTTCGCGGTTAAACAGCTCTTTCTGCATCGCCTTGGGAAACACGCCGAAATTGTCAAAGAACAAGTTTTCGATATCAGCCTCGCGCGTCAGAAACGTGCGTCCGAGCTTTGACGCGATGCCACTCGGCAAGGTTGCCACGCCGCCGCGAACAGCTTCACGCAGAAACGACGGCGTGATCGATTCATATTTTTCACCGTAACTGAGTAACTGCAGTGTCTTGGCATACCGGGCGTAGCCAGCCATCATCTCGTCGGCCCCCTCGCCGGTGAGCACGACTTTTACATGTTCGGCGGCAAGTTTCGAAACAAAATAAAGCGGCACCGAAGCGAGAAAACCGATCGGCTCGTCCTCGTGCCAGACGAGGTTTGGCAAGGCCTCAAAAAACTGCTCGGGCGTGATCGTGATCTCGTGATGGTCTGTACCGAAAGTCTTCGCCACGAGCCGTGCGTACTCGAGTTCGTTGGCATTGCGTTCGTTGAATGCGACCGAAAACGTCTTGATCGGCTCTTTGACCATGGTCGACATCATCGCTGCGATAGCGGACGAATCAATACCGCCGGACAAAAACATTCCTAACGGAACATCCGCCATCAGCCTTAATTCCACCGATTTGCGGAAAAGTTCACGCCACTCCTCGATATACTCGGCATCGCTCCGAGCCTCGTGTTTCGGCTCGTAGCTGAGATCCCAAAATTCGCGAATATCAAGTTTTCCGTCCTTCCAAGTCAACGTGTGCCCAGGCAACAGCCGTTTAACACCGGCATAAAGCGTCTCATCGCCCGACGTTCCGTGATTGGCGAACTGATCGGGCAAAGCACTGAAATTGATCTCAGATTTGACCGCTCCGGCCTCAAGCAATGCCTTGATCTCTGACGCGAAAAACAGGCTGCCTTCGCCGTCGTGCACGTAATACAACGGCTTCACGCCCAAACGGTCGCGGCCGATGAAAAGTTCCTGATTTTTGGCGTCCCAGATCGCGAATGCGAACATTCCGCGCAAATAATCGACGCAATCGCGGCCGTGCTTTTCGTATAGGTGAAGTATCGTCTCGGTATCGCTGCGGTTTTGGAATTCGTAGCCGTCGGCGATCAGTTCGTCACGATAGTCGGCGTGATTGTAAACTTCGCCGTTGTAAACGATGACTGTGTCGGAACGCAGGCTGCCAGCCTGCTTGTTTCCATACATCGGCTGCACACCATGTTTCGGATCAACGATCGCCAGCCGCCGGTGCCCGAGCCCGATATTTTTATCTACAAAGATGCCGCCGTCATCGGGCCCGCGATGATGCAAAATGTCGCGCATCCGCGTCAATACATCGGACGAGACTTCCCGCCGCGACCGCGTTGTAAATGCAATGCCGTTGATACCGCACATAAAAATGTAAAAAGTGAGAATTGACGCTAATTTGCAGTTCCGGCGCGCGTCCACGCGAGGCTTTTAATAGTTTAACGATTCTGCTCTCGTTTTACCAGATATTTCGCTTGGCTTATTGTTCCTTTGAGAGCTTCGCGGCTTCGCGTGAAATGTTTTGTATAAAGCGAGAAAGATCTCACGCAAAGACGGCAAGGAACGCAAAGGAAAAAAAGGAAACCAAATTGTCATTTGAGTGTTCAAATCACTTGGATTATTGACCGCTTTAGGTCTTTATTAGGTGTAAGATTGTGCAAGCTGGATACAAAATGGCAGAAAGTGTGATAAATGTACGGGCGAAACCGATCGCAGCACCGCGAGGCTCCGGCCTTCGTCTCTGGCTGTTCGCCGTCGTGGCGATTATTCTCGCGGCGTCAATCTACGGCTATGACTTCTATTCCGATCGATTTGGCATCGTTGCCCCGAGTGCCATTGTCACTGAAACACCTGCCGGAAAGGTGATCAAAGTGCCGCCCGGCGGCAATATACAGTCTGCCATCGAACGTGCCAACGGTGGCGATATCATCGAATTACAGGCCGGCGGCGTTTATAACGGCCAAGTGACCCTTCCCAACAAACCGATCACCGATTTCATCACCATACGCTCTTCGGCCGCCGCACAACTGCCCGAAGGTGTCCGCGTTTCACCATCACAACGCTCGTCGATGGCAACGATCACGTCGGGCATGATGGGCCGTGCTGCCGTTTTGGCTGAGAACGGGGCACATCACTACCGGTTCGTTGGAATAGAGTTCACGTCAGCCGGAACCATATTCAATTACGGCCTCGTCGTTCTCGGCGGCAATGAGAAGCGGCCTGACAACGTTCCACACTCGATCGAGATCGACCGCTCGTACTTTCATCCGCACAAGCCCGGACGTTCACGCCGCGGCATCACCGCCAACAGCGCAAAAACAACGATCACCAACAGCTACTTCGAAGGCTTTGCCGTCGAAGGCGAGGAAGCCCAGGGAATCTGCGGCTGGACCGGCTCAAAAGACATAAAGATCATCAACAACTATATCGAGGGCGGAGCCCAAAACATTATGTTCGGCGGTGCCGATCCGGCAAATGCCGAACTGATCCCTGCCGACATCGAGATACGCGACAATCACCTCGACAAACCAAAAGATTGGGTCGGCAAATACAGCATCAAGACGATCTTTGAGCTAAAGAACGCGAAACGCGTCGTGTTTTCAAACAATCTGCTGACCAATAACTGGATCGGCTCCGCATTTCGAATAACGGTGAGAAATCAGAGCGGCACCGCAAATTTCTCGACGATCGAGGATGTCGTTATTCGCGACAACGTCATCAAAAACTCAGGCGACGGCATCAATATTCTCGGCAAAGACGACAGCCAGCCCAGCGGAACGCTTAAGAATCTGACGATCGAGAACAACCTGTTTCTAAACATCACAGGCGGCAACGGCTTTGACGGCAGCGGCTATCTGCTCCAGACCGCCGAGGGCGAGAACATCACGTTTGCCAACAACACAGCCTTTAACACCGGAAATATAGCGACGTTCTACGGCGGAATGCCCGTGAATTTTGTTTTCCGCGATAACATAACGGGCCATGGAAACTATGGGATTCACGGTCCCATAGACCTAAAATCGTCCGGAGCGAAGGCGATGTTTCAGAATAATCTCTTTATGAATCTGAATCGCGTCGGCTCCGACGGCTACGCGTTTCCGGCAGGCAATAACATCGTTGGCGGAATGAACGAGGTTGGATTTGTGAATGCTTCGGCGGGCGATTATCGTCTGTCACCAAACAGCCGTTATCGCGGGAAAGGCCGTGACGGAAAAAACCTCGGCAGCGACCTTCCGCCGCGACCTGCCAACTAGAGCAATTCTTTGTACAATTCAATAACGGCCGCGATATTGTCATTGCTACTTTCTTGTTTCAGCGCATGGCTTTTTCCTTTCGCAATTACTTTCTTAACAGCGGCCGCCAAACCTTTAACGTCGCCGCTCGTTACCAATTCCACACCTGCAGGCCGCGTGCTATTGGCCGTCGCTATGACAGGCGTGCCGAGATGCAAAGCCTCCCGCACGGAGATCGCATCGCCGTAGAACAGCGTCGTTCGCAGCAGCACGTCAGCACGATTTATCAGATGAAGTGTAACCGCATGTTCAACATTTCCGGCGAGACGAATGCTCTCGGAATATCCGCCCTCATCGATCGCATTCCGAGCTACGGCCCGCATCGAACCATCACCAACGATCATCAATCCGGCATTTGGATACTCGGCCAAAATCTCCTTCATCGCCGCGATCTGAAACAGCGGATCATAATCCCTTTCAAGCCCGCCGACGGCCAATAGTAGCGGCGAATGCTGTTCGTAAAAACTCGATAGTTCCAAAGGAATCTCGATCTCCGGATCTGGCTCTTGCGGCGAATACGGCGCGATGATGCGAATATTTTCATCCGCAACACCATACTTTCGGAAGACCTCGGCGATCGGCTCGTTCACTGCAATAAGGCGTGAAAAACGTCTGAAAACCATCCCCTCAAACGACGACGGCCGAGCGGACATTGCGGCTTTCGATCGTGGATACGCTCCCGAATGAACGGTCAGAACAGTTCTCTTTCCGCCAAATACAGAACAAGCTAACGCGAGGCCAAACACACGGAGATTCAAATCGCCTCCTACATGAAGATGCAGAACGTCGAACTCCACTGCCAGAATCTGTTTGATCAGGCTAAGTGCCGAACCGGGATGATATACATCGGTTTCAACTTTCGTTTCGGTACTCTTCGTCGTCGCAATGATCGAGCACTTATGTCCTCGGCCGAGCAATTCATCTCGTATTGCGAACATATTCCGGCTCACCCCGCCGACCGGCGGCGGATACGGGCCGAGTTGTAATACGTGCATCGCCATTAGTTTTTGACACTCGCCAGAAGGTCACTATAAAGCTCCAACGTTGTCGCGAGTTGTGCATCTTGAGAGAATTTTTCGGCAACCACACGCTTTCCTTCCGCACCAAATTTTGCAGCAAGTTCACCATCCGATAGCAATTCCATTAACCTCGCCGCAAGCTCTGAGTCCTCATCAGATGCTATCAGAAAACCCGTCTCGCCATTGACGACAGCTTCAGAACCTCCGCCGACATTCGTTGCAACGACCGGCTTGCCCGCGGCCATATATTCGAGGATCGAATTGGAAAATCCTTCGGCAGCCGATGTCAGGACGCAAACGTCCGAGATCGCGAGCAAGGCCGGGACATCGATGCATCTGCCGATAAAATGTACTTTTTCAGCAACTCCGAGTTCTACGGCAAACGTCTTCAGTTCCGCCTCAAGCTCGCCTTCGCCCGCGACGACAAAATGCACGTTTGGCAGCG
>JANLTF010000100.1:0-2647 GCA_031362825.1 Acidobacteriota bacterium
CCCATGTACTCCCCGTCGCCCAAGGCCAAGCGCATCGAGTTCCGCACCCCTGATCCCTCGTGCAACCCCTACCTCGCCTTCGCCGCCATGATGATGGCCGGCCTCGACGGCGTGGAGAAGCGGATCCACCCCGGCGAGCCGCTCGACAAGGACATCTACGATCTGCCGCCTGAAGAGCTGGCAAATGTCCCTTCGCTGCCGGGCAGCCTCGACGAGGCCCTTTTGGCACTGGAGAACGATCACGAGTTCCTGCTCAAAGGCGACGTCTTCACCGAATCGCTCATCGAACGCTGGATCACATACAAACGCGACAACGAGATCACGCCCCTGCGTCTGCGTCCGCATCCGTTGGAATTCTCGATGTACTACGACATCTAAAGTCGAAAAGGGAGAAAGTAAGAAAGGGAAAAGGCTGTCCGGAATGCGAGTTCCGGACAGCTTTTTTGAGCATGCGATTCGTTTTTTGTGGTGAACCAAATGTGTTTTTTGCGTGTCAGGATATTTCGGGGCCAAATTGTGGTACGTACCACAATTTTATCAGCATTTTCGCGAAAAACGAGTAAAAATGGGGCTTTGGTGCCGCGCTTTAGGGGCTTGGTGCCGCGTTTTTAAGGCTTGGTAACCGCGAAAATCTGTGTTGGTAACCCCAAAAAAAGGCTTGGTGCCGCGGCAAAAATCGCGTCACCAAACGCGATCTGAGGGCAGGAAACAGAAAATCACGCGAATTTCCGCCGCGGGCCGCCGCCTGTCGCCGACTGTCGCTGCCTCCGCCGCCGAAACAGCCATTATTCCCGTCGCTGACTCCGCCGCGAACTCATCAGGTTTGATGCAGAAACAGGATCGGGGCGCGTTGTGAGTTTTTCGGGTTTGGCGGTATTATGAAACGGAGGTGACGACAAACAATATAATCATAGGTAAACAACGCCGAAGCAATACGAAAATGAAAGCAATCGATATAAACACGACCCTTATTGACGGCTATCTGCGGCTTCTGGACAATCTTAGCGCGAACAATAAACTCGACCTTATCTCCAAACTCACGCTTTCGGTAAAGACAGACGTTACGGACAGAAAGAAGTCTTTTTATAAAGCGTTTGGGGCGTGGGAGTCAGAACAAACGGCTGACGACATAATCAACGGTATTCGGGAGAGCCGAACTTTCAACCGGAAAATAGAGCAGTTTTGAAAAAGTACCTCATTGACACGAACATTTGCATCTATTTTATCAAGGGCGAGTTCGACCTGAGGGCGAAGTTTGAGCAGGTTGATGCCGATAACTGTTTTATTTCTGAAATAACTCTTGCGGAATTAATGTTCGGCGTTGAGAACAGCGAGAAGAAAGAAAAGAATCAGAAAGCCCTCGACAATTTTCTGACTGGTGTAACGGTTGTTCCGATTTTTCATTCGCTTGATCTGTATGCGAAGGAAAAAGCACGGTTAAGGAAAGCGGGAACCGCGATCGATGAATTTGACCTGTTGATCGGCGTTACATCCATAACACACAATTTGACGATGGTGACGAACAACACCAGCCATTTCAAAGGGATGAAAGGAATCGTTCTGGAAGACTGGACGCAAGATCCACACGATTAAGCGACCGGAGGCGGACGGGAATGTGCGATTTTACCAAATTGTTGTGACGAATTGTGAAGCCTGTCTGTAGCGAAACCAAGTGTCCTTCGTGAGTCCGCAGCCAGAAATACTCGATGTCGGGGCGCGCCAGGACCAAAAAGACGGTATCAAACACCGCGATACTGCTCGACCTTCGCTAACGCTCTACTATCGGAAATTGATGTCGAACCATGCTCCGATGCGGGAGAGATATTCGCGGAGCCAGAAGTATCTTTCGCCGAGGTAGTCTCGGCGTTTGGTGTCGACGCTGAGGCTGTCGATGCCCATGTTGGTGCATAGGTAGATCGAGCGGGCCTGGTGATAATCCTGTGTGAAAAGCACGGCACGGTCGATGTTGAATTCATTTTTCGCTCGAAAACAACTGTCGTATGTGCGCAAACCCATGGAATCGGTGATGATAGCGGATTCCGGAACGCCAAGTTCGATCGCGAGTTTTTTCATCACTTCGGGCTCGTCATTGCCGCCGCTTAGCAAGAGCCTATCTATTTTTTGTGCCTTGTAGGCTTCGACGGCGACAATAGTGCGGTCGTGCAGCGTGTTCGACGCAACCCCGTCCTCGCCAACGCGGGCACCGAATACGATGCCGACGCGAGGTTCGGAATTGAGATCATCTATGCTGAAGATCCGTCCATCCGAGTAGGAAACGACGCGAAAATTAATGGCAATGATAGCAATAAGCGCGCAAAGAGCGAGGAGCGATACGATGATCAGGAAGCGCTTCATCCGAAAATATTAGCACGACAATAGAGGAAGGTCAGATGCTTAGTGAGGAAAGGGAACGGTGTCCGACACCGTGATTCTTGCGGCTATGCCGTTCTATTTGCGGAAAAGCTAGGCTTTTCCGTCGGCGAATAATGGATCCTGGCGGCTGTGCCGCCGTTTGCGTTGAATTTTGAGGCGGCGGCATAGCCGCGAGAGAGGTTGGCGGCCACGGCGAAGCATAGCTTCGCCGTAAATAGAACGGCACAGCCGGCTTGAGTTTCGTGACGGTTTTCGGAATACGATCTTTTCTCGC
>JANLTF010000377.1:0-7738 GCA_031362825.1 Acidobacteriota bacterium
CGATCGACATATCTAACGAGTCCGCCGCCACGATCGGTGCGATCGCATCGTAAAAATAAAGCTGATCGTCGCCCGTCAGTTTCATGATCTCTTTAGTGAGAGCATCTGAGGTGAGCGGCCCAGTCGCGATAATTGTCGGAACGCAGGCTGCCAGCCTGCGTGTGTCCGAATCAGAGAATTGCAGGCTGGCAGCCTGCGTTCCGTCGGGAATCTCGGTCACTTCTTCGCGAATGACTTCAATATTCGGATGCGCCTCAACGCGTTCGGTTATCATCTCCGCAAACTTGGCTCGATCGACCGACAAAGCTGCTCCGGCCGGAACGCGTGTGGCATGAGCAACCTCAAGCACCATCGAACCGCCGCGTCTTAGCTCTTCCTTCAACAAATACGGTGCAGATCCCGGCTCGTCTGTCTTCAGCGAATTCGAACAAACGATCTCCGCCAAATGCTCAGTGCGATGTGCGGGCGTCTCCACCACCGGCCGCATCTCAAACAATCTTACGCGAGCGCCCATCTCCGCCGCCTGCCACGCCGCCTCTACACCAGCCAATCCGCCGCCGATAACATTTATCGTTTCGTTCATTCGATAGTCATTATAGTTGAATCACGCCGAGACTTCAGCGAGGACGTACGAAGTAATTCCTTGACAATTAAACATTGTTTAATTCATCATCTAAGTAGTTCCGTCTTTCCGGCGGATGCCAACCTGTCAGTTTTTCTCCACGACCTGCTCCCGAAAACAAATGGAATCCCAACTTCATAATAACTCAAGTCTCGAGAGCCCGGTCACGACTGGATTTCGCGATGCGGTCGTGATCGACAGCGCCAATGCGCTGCCGGATGATATCTTCGTCGGTGAACTGTCGGCACAGAGCCTCGGCGACAACATTTTCAGCTCGATCTCCGACGCGATACTAGTCCTCGATGGTGACGCACGGATCGAACGTATCAATCCTGCGACGCTCGAATTGACCGGCTTTTCCGAACACGAACTGGTCGGCCAATCGGTCGAGATACTGACACGAAACCGCCGCTTTTTCGAAAAAATGTTCGCAAGGTCGCTGCATCGCAGCGCTCTCGGCAACCGTTTTGAGATGCACTGTCAGCGTAAGGACGGCGGGCGTTTTCCTGTTTCGGTTTCGACCTCGACGATCTACGATTCAGCGACCGATTCGCACAAGCTGATCTGCGTCGCCCGCGACATTACAAAAGGCAAACGGCTCGAAGCCGAATCGCGTGCCATATCGCGCATCATTCACGGAGCCGCCTCGACCGCCAATCTCGAAGAATTATTTGGCCTCATCCACCGCACGATCAAAAAGATCGTCTATGCCGAAAATTTCTTTGTCGCTCTATTCGATCCCGAAACGGAAATGCTCTCGATGCAGTTTTGGGTCGACAAATACGACCCGATGCCCGCACCGCTCAAGGTCGGCCGCAGCCTGAGCGCGTACGTTTTTCGCGAGGGCCGTTCGATGCTATTTACCGATGCCGAGACCAAGCGTCTGATCGATAGCGGCGACGTCGAATCGGTCGGGACTGATTCACCGATCTGGCTCGGCGTTCCGTTAAAAACGCCTACCGGAAATATCGGCGTGTTGGTCGTTCAGGACTACGAGAATTCCGACACGTACAACTTTCGCGATGTTGAGCTTTTGACCTCTGTCGCCGATCAGATCGCACTAGCGATCGAACGAAAACGCGCCGAAGACGCACTGATCCGAAGTCAGGAGCGGTTTGAGCTTGTTTCTCGTGCTACGAGTGACGCCGTCTGGGATTGGAACCTTTCAACCAACGATATTTGGTGGAACGAAGGCTTTCAAAAGCTTTTCGGCTACAAACCCGGATCGATCGGACGCGGCCTGGATTCGTGGATCGGACGGCTCCACCCTGAAGATTCGGATCGAGTTGTTCACGATCGACAAAAACATATCGAGGATAGAAAGAGCTATTGGGCCGAGGAGTACCGCTTTCGACGTTCCGACGGCACGTATGCCTTTGTCATCGACCGCGGCTACGTCGTCTATGATTCGAATGCGACACCGGTGAGAATGTTGGGCTCGATGATGGACGTCACCGAACGAAAATCGCTCGAAGATCAGCTCACGCATCAGGCCCTGCACGATCCGTTGACCAAGATCGCAAATCGCGCATTGTTCAAAAATCGTGTCGATCACGCGCTGACCAAACTCGCGCGTTCCAACACGACGCTCGCCGTTCTATTCCTCGATCTCGATAATTTTAAAGCGATAAACGACTCGCTCGGACACGCCGCTGGCGACAAACTTCTGGTATGTGTCGCCGAACGTTTGCAGGATTGTTTGAGAGATGCTGATACGGCCGCACGGCTCGGCGGTGACGAATTTGCCGTGCTTGTCGAGGCAATGCTCCGGCCGGACGAAGCCGTGGTGATAGCCGAACGTATCCTTTCGGTATTTTGTCAGCCATTTGTGATCGACGGCAAAGAGATATTTGTCGGCACCAGTATCGGCATTGCACCGAGTTCGCGTGGAGCACTAGTTTCCGAAGAATTACTCCGCAATGCCGACCTTGCGATGTATCTCGCAAAGAGCCAGGGCAAAGGTAAATACGTCGAGTTTGAGGCAAAAATGCACGAGGCTCTGATGGAGCGTATCGAGCTCGAGGACGATCTAAGACGCGGCATCGACGAACGCGAATTCATCATCCATTACCAGCCGATCCTCGATCTAACCTCGAACAAAATGGTTGGTATGGAAGCACTCGTGCGTTGGATGCACCCGCGACTCGGCCTGCTTGCTCCGCTCAAATTCATCCCGATGGCGGAGGAGACCAATCTCATCGTCCCGCTCGGCGAATGGATACTCGCTGAGGCCTGCCGTCAGGTCCAGACGTGGCGCGAAGGTACCAACGGCGTCAAAGATGTCTCGGTGACGGTCAATATTTCGATCCGGCAGTTTCAGCAAAAAGAACTCGTCGAAATGGTCAGCCGCTCGCTCAAGGATTCGGGCCTGCCTGCCAAATATCTGATCCTCGAGATCACCGAGAGTTTTATGATGCAGGACACCGAGGCTACCATCGCCAAGCTGCATGAGCTGAAAAAGCTCGGCGTCCGTCTCGCGATCGACGATTTCGGCACCGGCTACTCGAGCCTCAGTTACCTCCAACGGTTCCCTATCGACATCCTCAAGATCGACAAATCCTTCATCGACAAACTCGGCCAGGGCCGCGAAGGCAACGCCGTCGCACGGGCGATCATTATGATGGGCGATTCGCTAAACCTAAAGACCATTGCCGAAGGCATAGAGCACCCCGAACAGATCAGCGAACTCCAACTCCTCGGCTGCGAATCCGGCCAGGGATACCACTTCGCCAAACCACTCTCCGTCGGCGACATGGACAACTTTCTATTAGATCGCCTCAAGACCATCAAAGCCTGACCAAAAAAATGGACAGCCCGTTAGCCGTCCATTTATTTATATATATGCTTTCACGCATATATTATCTCACCGAAACGGTCATTCCGCGTTTCCCGGCGTACAGGCGTGCCATTACGCGGCAGTTGTCAAAGACCTTTGACGTGACGACGCCTGCAGTCGGTTCATCGACCGTAGCGGCGGCTCGGGCTGATTTGATCAGCCAGCCCTGTGCGGCGGCGGCGTTTAGGTCGTAGGTTGGTGTCCATTCTTCGTTGGCGGGAGCTAGCCCGTTTGCGTCTTCGACGGCAAATGCAGCGAGTGTGTCGCCGAGTTCGTCTTCGGTCAAAGCAGGCTCTGCGTCCCAGGCTGTTGATAACTTTAGTTTGTCTATTGGTTCCATGGCTTTGTCATTGGTCAGTAGTCATTTGTCAGTTGTAAGGAAAAAAGTGTCGGCGATCAGGAACTGACTACTGACCACCGACAACTGACCACTGACTAGCTCTTGCTAGCGATCAAACACGCCAGATTCGTCGGCCTGACGACCTTGGCTCCGTAAACGTGCAGTCCCTTGACGGCGTCGCCGAAGCGTTTTTCGGGCTTGTACGTCTGCAGATCGACGACCTGTTCGACGTACGAAGTCGCGATCGAATGGCCGGCAATGATCTTGTACTTTGTACCGCTGGTGTTCGGCACGTTGTTCGATTTGAGGATCGAAAATCCCGCCGCCTCGCCGACCTCGCCATTGGCAAGCGTCGCATCGCCCTTTCGCGTTCCCGTCCGGATAAACCGGTCATCCTTGAGCAAAAGCCCGTGGAACCACGCTGGCACGATGACAAAACGCCCGTCGATCGGCGTGTTCGATTCGTCGAGCAGCACGCCGAGATCGACGAGATATTCGTAAGCGTCGGCCTTGGTTGGCACCTTTGGCACGGCGACCGAGCCGATCTTGTTATCCGTCGGCACGTCCGTTTCCATCAAACCGGCGAGATACGTATCGGCCGTGTCGCGAAGCTTCCACGCCGACCGCCGCATCGCCTCGTCGAGCACATTGACGTTCTGCTGCGCGCGGTCAACGCTGTCGACGTAGAAGTTAAAATATTTCTGCTGGTCGATCAGCAGCGTCTGATCGTCGTCCGTCAACGACGCCGGTTCGGCGATATCCTCGTCTTTCGTATACGTCCCGATGTTCACATCGCTGATCGACGCGATCTTGACCGTATTTCCAGCCTTTCGGATCTCGCCTTCGTAGTCGCGGTTACACACATTCGTCTGTCCATATACGAGTGCATCATTGAGAGCAACAAGCAATCTTGCCGCCCATACTGTTGGTATAAATTCTAGTGACATAAATCTCCTTAGCTAATAGTTAATAGGTAATAGTGAACAGTGAAAAGTTAAGCTCTGATCAGTTCGGCTCTTTTATTGTTCACTGTTCGTTGTTAGTTGTTCGCTGTCCTAGCCCGCGGCTAAAACATTCCGCACCTCCGCCCAATCGAGCTTCGCGATCTCGCTCGCCGACATCCGCGACAGTGCGTCTTTCGTCAGGGCCGGTGCCGCCACGCGTCCCGCACCGGCATCGATCGACGCTGGTCTCTCGACCCCGAATTGTTCCGGAAACTCACGCGTCAACCGCTCAATGATCGCCGCCGAATTGGCAAGCTGGCCGTCCTCCGCAAATTGCAGATCGCCCTTCGCCGCGTCAAACAATAACGCCGGCGACCTCGCCCCGGCCTTCGCCAGCGACGCCGTGATCTGCTCCTTCGCCACCGCCACGCGAACCCCCGTTTTCAGCTCAGCATTCTCCGCCGAGAGCCTTTCCATTGTTTCCGTCCCCACCGAACCCTCGCCCGGCGGCGTTGTGTTTTGTGTTGTGTTTTCAGTTTGTTCTTTCATATTCACTCCGTTCTTACTGGCTACTCGCCACTCGCTACTGGCAACTGGTGCCTAACCATTCCCTTCACATCAGCCTCGCCATAACCGGCCTCGATCAAAGCCTGTTCGACTGGCAATCCGATCTGTTTCTTGAGCAGGATATTTTCGAGGAATTCCTTGTCGGACATCGGTGCGGGGTCTTCCCAATCGGTGATGAGTTGGACGTTGCTGCCCTTTCCCTCGATCGTTAGTGCAAACTGCATCGCGTCGGCCCAGATCTGGCCGAACGATTCCTGCCGGTCGCGGACCTTGGCGATAAAACGCGTCTCGGCCTTTCGCAGAGCCTCGCCGCTCGAGATATTTCGGGTCTGGCTTTGCATAAAATAATGTAGCGGCGTGCCTGTCACCGAGGCGATATCGCCGCGAAAACTGTCCTTTACTTTCAGAAACTGTTCGAGGTTCGCCGTCGCAAAATCGCCAAACGTCGCATCCGCATTTTGCGAGATCCACAGATGATCGACGCCCGCCGTAAATGGCGGCACGACCTTACCATCGTTGTCGATCTCGACCTCGATGCCCGCCGCCCAACGCTGCCGGAACGCCGAGTATTCCATCGCCACCAGCATGTCGAGCATCGATTTATTCAGCCCGTCCTGTATCGGTATCGCCGCATCCAGCTCAGACCGCCCAAACGCCCCAATGCCCGCGTTGTTGGCAAAATGAAATACCGGAACAACACCGTAGGGATTGCTCAGAGTGCAAGCTTCAGCTTGTCCTTCCCCTGTCGCCGAAGACACGCTAAAGCGTGCGCTCTGAAGAAACGGAACAAACTCAGCCGCCTCAACGAGTGAGCCTTCGCTTGTTTCTTTCGAAATGTATTTCTCGATCCGATCCGGATAAAACAGATTCAGCCGAATACGCTTGTCCCCACCGCGCCAGCATTTCGCCGCTCGAACGATCTTGCCCGGCTGTTCGTCGTCGTAGGTGACCGTAACGCTCGCTGCACGGTTCGGGTACATCACGGCATTGCCCGAAGCGTCCGGCCAGACGATCATATACGCATCGCCGCATATGAGTACTTCCTTATGAACCTCACCTGCGCTGATCCGCATCCGATTAGCATGCCAAATCCGGCTAATGTCGGACCGCAAGCGTGCAGCCTGCTCTCCTGACACCGGCAGGCTGGCAGCCTGCGTTCCGACGTTATCAATTCCAAACCCGACAACCCGCAGTTTGTCCCTCACGGCCTCACAAACAGCCGGGCACAAATTCAGCGCAAACTCGCGAAACAGCGTCCCAAATGCATTCCGAAACTTGTCCGTCGCAAACGCCAGGTCATGGTTCCCGCCATAGTACCGCTCGCTCCGCGCATACCGCGTCGAGTTCGTGTGAAAACTATCAATTGCTTCTTCAATATGTATGTTCATCTCTCGTGTCCCTTCCTATTTCAAAAGCGCGATCGCCGCTGCACCGACCAGCACATCGCCGAGGCGTCGCCAAATCGAGGTTTTCTTTCGTTTCAATGTCTCGATCAGCTTGTCTTGCGAAGCGATCACCGCGCCCTTAGCCGCGATCGTGTCGTTCTTTGCCGCAACCGTCGAGCGTAGTGCTTCCGATTCGGTCTTTCGCGTTTCATTTAGCTCGGTAAGCAACGCCAGCGTGCGCTTTTCCGTTTCTAGTCGCTCGCTGAGCAAGCTGTTCTCTCGTTCGAGTTCGCCGGCCAAAACCCGCGTCTTTTCGAGATCGTTCGCCGCTGCCATGCAGGCGGCGATCGAGTTTCGAGTTCCAGGTTCCGAGTTCTGAGTTTTGGGGTTGTCGTCGCTATTTCGACTCGGAACTTTGAACTCGGAACTCGGAACTCCGTCACTCGCACGGATGCCCGAGCCCGGCGAGTTTGGCGCAGAGTTCGGCGGCGTTTGTGTCGACTGGCCGAACGTTGCGTGCACGCTCGACATCAGCACGAGCACGAGCGGTATTAGTAGTTTGTGTTTTGAGTTTTTCATCTTGTCTCCTTGCCGTCATTTGAAAGTCGGCGATCTGCTGTTCGAGATAGTCGATCTTTGCCTTGTAAATATTTGCTTCGGTTTCTTTGTCATCGGCGATTCGCTGGCTGTCGACCGCCGCCTGCTTCGCTGCCTCGACCGCCGATTCGAGCCTGCCGATCTTGTGCTCGGACCAAACTTGGCCGCCAATGATGCCGATCGTGAGCAAAGCCAAAGCCGCGATCGCGATGTACATTTTGTATATTGGTTTCATGGTTTTTATTGGCCACCGATTACACAGATCAAGAATGGAACTGTTTTTTTCTGATCTGTTTTTATCTGTGTGATCTGTGGCTATTTTTTCTGTCGCTTGAAATATATCTGCAGCAGCACATCGACCGTTTTTCCGATCGCGAAGAATACGATCGGCAGCACGATGGCTGAGATTATCGTTATCCACGTTCCGGTCTCGATCGCCGCAAACAG